>NZ_QVID01000001.1:1800000-2100000 GCF_003413745.1 Marixanthomonas ophiurae
AAAGGGAGATCCTTATGCAAAAGTAGGTGGTGTAAACGACCGGAGTGCAAAGGCAAAGGAGGATTATGTTTGGGCATTGCGCGATATTAATTTTGAAGTAGGAAAAGGTGATATATTGGGCATTATCGGTAAAAATGGGGCAGGAAAATCTACCCTTTTAAAAATTTTATCTCGGGTAACAGGCCCCACCACTGGATGTATTAAAACAAAAGGGCGTATTGCTTCTTTGTTGGAAGTGGGAACTGGTTTTCACCCAGAACTGACTGGCCGAGAAAACATTTATTTAAACGGAGCCATTTTAGGGATGACCAAAGCCGAAATAGCAGCTAAAGAAGACGAAATTATCGATTTCTCTGGTTGTGCTATGTACGTTGATACTCCGGTAAAACGCTATAGTAGTGGGATGCGTGTACGTTTAGCGTTTGCTGTCGCAGCACATTTAGAACCTGATATCTTGGTGGTCGATGAGGTACTTGCAGTTGGTGATGCCGAATTTCAGAAAAAGGCAATAGGTAAAATGCAGGATATCAGTAAAGGAGAGGGACGCACCGTTTTGTTTGTAAGTCACAATATGGATTCAGTACAGAGCTTATGTACTTCCGGGATGGTATTAGACAATGGCTATACCACTTTTACAGGTAGTGCCACAGAAAGTGTAAACTTCTATACTAAAAAGCAGCTTCAAAAAATTTCCAGCTATAAGGAATTTGAAAATAAAGGAAATAATTTTGCGAAAATCCATTCAATAGGAGTAAACAAAGGTTCAGAGTATTCCAGTGTATCAGATGATATAATTATAGAATTAGAGTTTAGTATTTTACAGGAATCTTCAAAGAGAATTGATGCTTCTGCTGCAATTATTAACGAATCTGATTTGACTGTTTCCAATGTGGGTACAGGTTTAATGGATGAATCGCCAATAGAGATTATAAAAAATATACCTCAAAAATTAGTGTTTCATATAGAAAAACCCAATTTAAACAGTGGTGTGTATGGAATTACAATTAGGTTTATTGAAAATAGGGCAGGACGAGCAAAACTACGTATTGATGATATTATTTTCTTTCAAATAAAGAACATAATAACCGATACTATTTTTGTTAATAACAGCAGCATCATAATGCCTCGTTTTAATGTAACACATTCAAAATGATTATAACAGAAAAGTTCATAATGATAAATTTCCCTAAAACAGGGACCGCTTTTGCACGTAAAATTTTAATGGATCTGCATACCAATCCCTCATTTTGGGATAAAGCACAATTTAATTTAGGGCTTAAAAAAAAACCTTTTTTTCAAAACCTTTTACTGCCAAACATAAGAACTGCTTCTGCTAGAAAAGGATTTATGAACGAACATGGCATATGTGAACAGATACCTATAGGACATAAGAACAAACCTATAGTTTCTATAAAAAGAGATGTTTTTAAGCGGTATATTTCTATGTATAATTATGAACATTGGAAAAAATGGCCTTTTATAAATAGGACTATCATAAAAGAAAAGTATCCTAATTACCCAGAGTTGACTTTTGAAGAGTTTGTCCATTTTTTAATTGATTACAATCCACTGTCATATCATCCAAAAGTGAAAAGAGAACTGCCCATTGGTCCACTTACTGCACAGTATATATTGTTTTATTTTAAAAACCCTTTTCAGGTGCTTAAAAACATTGATAAGGAATATATAGACAGTAAAAGCTATATGCAGGACAGATATAGCATTCATTTTCTTGATCAAAACAATCTTAATCAAGATTTATATAACTACTTGCTAAAAATGGATTACGATAAAAACAAGATTGAATACATTTTATACGCACCTAAGACAAACAACTCCACGCCAAAAGGCAAGGGGGTAGAAGATTACTTTACCAAAGATTTAAAAAAACTGGTTTCTGAAAAAGAATCTTTTTTACTTGAGTTAAACAGATTATAAAGTTAAAGCGACAATCATGAATTTTGGGACGGTAAAACCATCTTTTATCATTATCGGTGTACAAAAGGGTGGAACAACTTCTTTACACAAATACCTTTTACAACACCCACAGTTAATAGCCCCAAAACCAAAGGAATTACATTGTTTTGATAACTACAATACCTTTAATGCACAGGAATACTTGGCCAAGTTCCCTAAAAAATATTTTTCTAATTGTATTTCATTTGAATCGACTCCACGGTATCTGTACCATCCCGCCTGTGCAAAAAAACTATATGATTTCAACCCGCATCTTAAATTTATAGTTGTTCTACGCCACCCAGTAGAAAGGGCATACAGTGCGTGGAACATGTATAAATTGCTTTCTCGCTCCCCTCAAAAGACAGATGCTGCCAAGTTTTTTGAAAAAGCCAATACAACCGAGAAACTTTATAGCTACTTTTATAAAAACAACTTTCCCTCTTTTCATGATTGGGTTACTTTTGAAATAAGCGGAGCCATGGATTCCACTATTTTGGAGCCATCTATTGTAAAGCGAGGCTACTATAAAGAACAAATTGAACGGTATTTTAAATTGTTCTCCAAAGAGCAGTTTTTGTTCATCGATTCAAATGAGTTAAAAAATAATACCTTGCAATCATTAGAGTTGGTTGCAGGTTTTTTAAATATAAAAAGTTTCAACAAATTAAAGCTGAACCTTAAAAAAAGCCACCAAATTAAATACGAAGAAAAAATGAAAGATGAAACTTATACGTTACTGTTGAAGCATTTTCAGAAAAAAAACGAAGGGTTAGGTTCTTTAATCGGGTTAGAATTAGATTGGTTAAAAAGTAAGTGACGCTATGGGGTTTTTAAGAAACAGCAAACCAAAAGTTTTTTGTATTGGGGCCAATAAAACTGGCACAACATCGGTTGAAAAAACCTTAAAAAACTTTGGTTATAAAATGGGAAAACAAGCTAAAGCAGAGTTGTTGATCCATGAGTATTCACAGCGCAACTTTAAACCAATATTAAAATATTGTCGTACAGCAGAGGCATTTCAAGACATCCCATTTTCACTTCCTTATACGTATGTTGTCTTGCACCATCATTTTAAAAATGCCAAATTTATACTAACAGAACGGGAAAGCGCAGAACAATGGTATCATTCCCTAGTTAAGTTTCATTCCAAATTATGGTCCGATGGTACACATGCACCAACTGCGCAGGAATTAAAAAATGCCAAATATCGATATAAAGGATATCCTTATGAGGCCCATAAATATCTTTATTCTACCCCAGATGACGACTTATATAACCAAGAGACATTAATAGCCTTTTATACAGAACATAACAAGGCTGTAAAAAATTATTTTAAAGACATTCCAAATTCTTTACTGTGTATTAATGTATCAAAAAAAGAAGATTACAAAAGATTGAGCGATTTCTTGAACGTATCTTCAAACCAAACCGATTTTCCTTGGGAGAATAAAACAAGTTAAGCAGTATGATACATGTAACCAGAACATTTTTGCCTCCTCAAGCGGAATATCAAAAGATATTGAAAAGAGCTTGGAATACTGGCTGGATGACCAACCGTGGGGTTTTAGTGCAGGAGCTAGAAGACAAATTAAAAAAGTACCTAAACGTTCCAAACATCATTGCAACCACCAATGGTACGTTACCCTTGCAAATAGCCATTAAAGCATTAGGGCTTGCAGGCGAAATTATTACGACGCCATTTAGTTATGTAGCCACAACCAGCAGTATTGTTTGGGAAGGGTGTAAACCTGTATTTGTTGATATTCACCCAGAGTATTTAACCATAGACGAAACAAAAATTGAAGCGGCCATTACTTCGCAAACAACTGCTATTTTGGCTACTCATGTATTCGGAAACCCCTGTGCTGTAGAAGAAATAGAAGTCATCGCCCAAAAACACAACCTAAAGGTGATTTACGATGCAGCTCATTGTTTTGGCGTAACCTATAAAGGTAAAAGTATTTTTGAATTTGGAGATGTAAGTACTTGTAGTTTTCATGCTACCAAATTGTTCCATACTGGAGAAGGTGGGGCGCTTTTTACAAAAAATGAAGAACTACATAATACATTATTTTACCACCATAATTTTGGACATAAAGGAAAAGAGTCGTTTCAAGGCTTGGGCATCAATGCCAAAATGAGCGAATTACAAGCAGCAATGGGATTAGCTGTTTTGCCTTATATGCAAAAAATAATATCCGATAGGGAAAAAAATATAGCTCAGTACAAAGCTGAGTTGACTGATCTCCAATTTTTAAAAATACGTCCAAATACCCATTGGAACAGTGCCTATATGCCCGTATTATTTGAAACTGAAAAAAGTTTGATAAAAACAATAAAACAATTGAACAATGAGGGGGTTTTTCCAAGACGCTACTTTTACCCTTCCTTGAATACAATACCCTATGTAGAAGGTAAAAAGCTTACTATTGCTGAATCTATTTCAAAACGGATACTTTGTGTACCCTTATATAGTGGTCTTAAAAAGAGTGAGATAGATAAAATTGTACATCTTATAAACACCTCAATATGAAGTTGTCTATAATGCAACCTTATTTTTTTCCGTATATCGGGTATTTTCAGTTAATCCATTCGGTAGATAAATTTATTTTCTATGATGATGTCAACTTTATAAAAAAAGGGTGGATACACCGAAACAATATCCTTATAAACGACCAATCCTTTCTGTTTTCGGTGCCTTGCAAAAAAATAAGCCAGAATAAAAAAATCAATGAAACAGAAGTAAATTTCAATGAAGACGAAAAGAATAAATTTCTAAAACGAATTGAACTGGCATACAAAAAAGCACCTTGTTTTCAAACTTTTTTCCCAAAGCTTGAAACGTTTATAATGAATGAGCATAGTAAGCTTATTTCAACCTTGGCTTGGAACAGTATTATGTTTGTTACAGAATATTTAGGTATCCATTCTCAATTTGAATATAGCTCAGCAAAACATGGAAGCTCGGTTGGTATGGAAAAGCAACAAAGGCTTCAACATATTGCAAAAAAAGAAGGTGCCAAAACGTATATAAATGCCATGGGTGGCAAAGAGTTGTACAGTAAAGAAAGTTTTAAAATGGAAGGAATAACCTTAAAATTCTTAAAAACCGAACCTATTGAATATCCACAGGGAAATTCAAGTTTTGTACCTTGGCTGTCCATTATTGATGTTTTAATGTACAATACCAAAACCGAAGCAAACAAACTCATCCTTCAATATAAACTGGAATGACAAAAAAGAGCGACTATAAAAATATTGTCCGACATTACGAAAGTTGTCTGGAAAGACACGGTGATACTCATAAGGGTGTGGATTGGCCTAATGAAAAGGATGCCTATACCCGCTATAAAGTGATGCTCGATGTTATTAAGGAGGAAAATGAGAAAACCAACTTGTTGGATTTTGGTTGTGGTGCGGCCCACATGCTTAGTTATATGCAGAAAAACCCAGAGCTTTATAAAAACATAAACTATTCTGGTGCGGATCTCTCATCAAAATTTATTGATTTAAGCCGAAAGAAATTTCCGAAAACAGACTTTTATTGTATAGATCTTTTAGAAGACGAACTTTCTGAGGTTCCTAATTTTGATTATGCCATATTAAACGGAGTATTCACAGAAAAACAGGATCTTACTTTTGATGAAATGTGGTTATTTTTTAAAAAAATGATACTAGCTATTTTTGAAAAAGTCGACAAAGGGATAGCCTTCAATGTTATGTCCAAAGACGTAGATTGGGAGCGGGACGACCTTTTTCATTTATCTCTAGACCTGTTGACAGATTTCCTTACTCAAGAACTTTCTAGGGATTTTATAATCCGGAATGATTATGGACTCTATGAATATACTGTGTATTTGTATAAATAATAAAAAAAGGTAAATTACAAGTATGCAAAAGCACCAAAACATAGCATCTGTTGCGGTCTGGATGGTAACTTATAACCATCAGGATTTTATTGAAAAAGCGGTGGAATCTGTTATGATGCAACAAACCAATTTCCCTTTCCAGTTAATTATAGGTGAAGATTGCTCTACCGATGCTACCCAGGCTATTTGCAAAAGATTAAAAAGTAAATATCCAGAAAAAATAACACTTTTTTTGAATGAGACTAATCTTGGATCGTTTAAAAATGCCCAAAACATCTATAAAACCTGCTATAAAAGCAAGGCAAAATACGTGTCGATTCTTGAAGGCGATGATTATTGGACAGACCCAGAAAAACTTCAAAAACAAGTAGATTTTTTAGAAGGACACTCAGCATATTCCATGGCTTTTCATGATGCATTTGTTATAGATGCCAATGAAAATAGGATACAGGACTCGAAATTAAAAAAAAACAGGAAATGCGACCAGAGCTCACAACAATTAAAAAGAGGGGCTGTGTTACCGGTTGGTTCATTGGTTTTCCGAAATATTTTCCCGGGCTTTCCTCCAGAAATCGAAAATGTTTTAAATGCAGATACCTTTTTGCTCAGCTTTTTAGGTCAGCACGGAAAAGGAAAATATATGCTAGAAATAAAACCATCAGCATACCGTTTGCATAGTGGCGGAATTTGGAGTGCCATTTCGAGATTAAACAAAATAAAAAATAAACTAAGCTTCCTTGGCCACATGAATAATTATTACAAGGCCTTGAACGACCATGAAACAAGCGTGGTCTATCGAAGAAAAGAAAAAAAGTTGAGTCAAATTTATTTGCGGGAAACTGCAAAAACTTCCTATATATCACATTTTAAAACAGCATCGGTTGCTTATTTAAAGGGGGCAGATTCCTTTAAAGATGGATTCTATTTTGTAAAACAGCTTGGCAAATTCGTTATAACCTTTATCTTTAAGCCTTAGAGTATAACATTCATAAAATATATAGATGAATAAAGTAGTTATTTTTGGAATACAGGATTTTGCCGAATTGGCACATTACTATCTTGAAAATGATTCAGCTTATAAAGTTGCCGCATTCTGTGTAGACCAAAAATACCTTCCTGAAACCAAAAAGTTTAAAGGACTTCCGGTAATCGCTTTTGAAGAAGTAGATACAGAATACCCTCCAGACCAGTATAATTTTTTTGCACCTTTGTCTCCAACCAAAATGAACGGATTGAGGGAAGCTGTTTATAAAAAAATTAAAGAAAAAGGGTATCAAATGATAAGTTACGTAAGTTCAAAGGCAACCGTTTTTGATAACGAAATAGGCGATAACTGTTTTATATTGGAAGATAACACTTTACAGCCTTTTACAAAAATTGGTAATAATGTGGTGCTATGGAGTGGGAACCATATTGGCCACCACTGTGAGATAAAGGATAATGTATTATTTACCTCGCACGTAGTTTTATCGGGTCATTGTGTGGTGGAAGCCAATTGCTTTTTTGGTGTAAATGCAACCATACGGGATGGTATTACACTGGCAGAAGGAACTTTGGTTGCTATGGCTGCTTCTATAACAAAAGATACTGATGCCTGGAGTGTTTATGTAGGCAATCCCGCAAAAAAATTAGAGGGTAAAAACAGTTTAGATATCAAAATTTAATGTGGCAAAAAAAAGGCTTAGTTTTTAATGTAAATGGACAAGATGCTTGGAACAAAAGCCATGCGCAGTGCCCTGTTGTAGATGTATTAAATGATGAGGTTTGGCGTATTTATTATGCTACAAGAAATGAAAAAGGCCAAAGCCAAATAAGTTATATTGAAGTAGAAGCAGGAAACCCAAAAAACATTCTTTATAAACATACCAATTATTTATTCGATTTTGGAAAAAAAGGAACCTTTGACGATAGTGGGTTAATGCCATCTTGCATAGTTAATAAAGGAAGGTTAAAATATCTTTATTATATAGGTTGGACATTAAAAAAAACAGTACCCTATCACAATTCTGTTGGGCTTGCCGTAAGCAAGGATGATGGTAAAACCTTTAATAGGCTTTTTGAAGGATCTATAATGCCTTCAACGCATAAAGAACCTTATTTTACGGGAACATCTTATGTGCTAGTTGAAAATAGTGTTTGGCGTATGTGGTATCTCTCTTGTGTAAAGTGGGAGATGATAGCCGGTAAAGCCGAACCATTTTATCATATTAAATATGCCGAATCTACAGATGGGATAAATTGGGAACGTAAAGGTATTGTAGCACTGGATTTTAAATCGCCTAGCGAAGGTGGAATTGTTAGCGCTTCGGTTTTAAAGGAAAGTGGCCTGTATAAAATGTGGTATGCGTACCGAAATGCATTAAATTACCGAACCGATGAAAGTAGTTCGTATAAAATAGGGTACGCCCAATCTAACGACGGTATAACCTGGAAGCGTTTAGATGCCTCTGCAGGCATTGGGCTTTCTCCCAATGGTTGGGATTCTGAGATGATCTGCTATCCAAACGTTGTTAAAAACAAAGGGATTAAATATATGTTTTATAATGGCAATGGGTTTGGAAAAACGGGTTTTGGGTATGCTGAAAAATAACTATTAAATTAACTTATGGAAAAAGTATTTTGTATTGGGTTTCCTAAAACAGGGACGACATCGTTGGAAAGAGCCTTGACGTTATTAGACTATAATGTCTGTAAGGGGCATTATAGCAACAGCCATTCAAACTACTTAATTAGCCTGTTCGTGAACAAAGATTTTAAAGAAATTGATAGGATAATTAGCTATTATGATGCCTTTGTAGATCTTCCTTGGGGCGGAACAGATTTTTACCTGTACCTGTCCAAAACATATCCTGACGCTAAATTTATACATACCGTACGCGATCCCGAAAAATGGTATGTATCTTTAGAAAACATGTTGACGAAACTAGATAAAGATAAAGACAAAGACCAAGCCATGGAAGTATTTCATAAAAATGGACGATATGGTCTTATCTATTATCTTGAAAGAGTATTGAAAATACAAAAACTTTCTAATGAAAAAGGAAATATAATTAATCAATATATCCAATTGAATAAGGAAATCAACACCTTTTTTGAGGGGTCAAATTATTCTTATTTAAACTTGAGTATCACAGAAGGGGACAGTTGGGATGTTTTGTGCTCTTTTTTAAACAAAGAAATACCGACTTTGCCTTTTCCATCTGGTAACAAAGGTGTTGTTGCTAATTCTGATGCCCAAAAAAAACGTTTAAAGACAAAAGAATTCAAGAGAAATTTTTTTTTCCTTTTTAAAAAGAAATGACAAATAAAAGTTTACTTGTTGCAGTATGGATGGTAGCCTACAACCTTAAAGATTATATTGAACAAGCTGTTAAATTCATTATGGTAAAACAAACTAATTTTGCGTTTTAATTATTGATAAATGATAAATGTTCAACAGATGCCACCCGTAAACCTTCCAATTTTTAAAAGAATAAGATCTTTTTTACATTGGAAATGGATTTTACAGAAGTGGTTTTAAGTATGCGATAATACAATCACTTTAGTATATTAATTTATTATAATCTAACTATGAAATACGATATAGATTTTTTTAATAAAAATGGCTATTTACTTTTGGAAGACTTCTTCCCTAAGAATGAGGTTAATCTTATTTTGAATGATGCCAAAAATGTTTTTTTGAAACAATTTATAGAAAAGGGATATACAGTTAAATCTAAATTGGAAGATATTACTGAGAGTTCATTTAATTCTTTTATGTACCGATTATTTGAGGAAGATTTTGAGTGTCTTTCAAATTGTGGAAAGCAAGTACAGCACTTAATTAGCTTACACCTTCTATCACTCAATAAAAAAATAATAGAATTATTACACGAAGTTGGAATTTCAAGTCCAGTGGTGAGTACAAGACCTGTTCTTTTTTTTAATCATCCTAAGCTTGCCAAAAAAAAAGTATTTCATAAAGTAGCTGCACATCAAGATTGGAGAAGTATGCAAGGGTCGCTTAACTCTGTAGTTATATGGATTCCTTTATTAGATATTAATAAAGATTTAGGAGCTTTAGAAGTATTGCCTGGAAGCCATTTGCAGGGTTTAAGAACAGATCATCTTGAAAATGGTTTCGGTATGGTAAAATTAGATAATGAAGAGGAAGATGCTTTAGCTTCAATTGAAGTTAAAGCTGGAGATATTTTATTGTTTTCTTCTTTTTTAATACACCAGAGTGGCAATAATATTACCGATAAACCAAGATGGAGTTGTCATTTCAGGTATAATGATTTAGATGATTCATCTTTTTTAAAAAGAAAGTATGCCCACCCATATATATATAAACCTATTGAAGAACTTATTACTAAAAACTTTCCTTCAAGTAACGACATAGCTAAAATTTATTCACGATGAAAAAAGAAAAATTAAAATCTACTGATGTTGAGGTTCGCGATATAAGGCTTAAACTAATGACATATACAAGATCTCTCGAACTTTGTGCTAGAATGAATTATGAAACTGAGAATTTAGATTTTATTGATACAATGAAACCTGCTGATGTGTTATATGATTTGGGTGCTTGTGAAGGACGTTTTTCAATATATGCAGCGCTAAAAGGAATTAAAGTTATATCGTTTGAGCCTGAGACAAGAAATTTTTTGGTTTTTTCGCAAAATATTGAGATTAATAAGCTTGACAAAGACAGTCTTAAAGCGATAAATGCTGGAGTGGGTGCTAAAAATGGAAATGCTACTATAAAAATTGGACAGCCTTGGGAAGGTGGTCATCAAAAAATAGTTGAGCATGGAGAGACTCGAAATGACCTAGACTTTAATTTTGTTGAAAGTCAAGAAATAAAGATAGTCTCATTAGATTCTTTTCTTACCGACAGTAACCATCCGTTTCCTGATTATCTTAAAATTGATATTGATGGATCAGAAATGCCTTTTTTATTAGGGGCTACTAAGACTTTGAATTCAAAATCCCTTAAAGGAATTATTTTTGAATTAAATGAACAAGATCCAAATTTCAAAAACATTATTCTTTTTTTGAATAAAGCTGGACTTATTGAAAATAAAAGATTTGAGGTACCCAATGAGCCTTATCTTTATAATATTGTTTTTGAGAGAGAAAGTTGATTGAATTTATTTTTGGGATTTAAAATTATTAAATAATTAGACTTTTATAATTTTTAAATTTTATAGGAAAAAATGTTATAGACCTTTTGTCTATTTTATCAAATATAGAGATGTCAAAATTATTTAAAAGCCCAAAATTAGTGATATGGATGGTAACCTACAACCATGAAAAATACATTGAACAAGCTGTTGAATCCATTATGGCGCAACAGACCAATTTTGATTTTCAATTGTTTATAGGGGAAGACTGTTCAACTGATAACACCCGCAATATCTGTTTGGAGTTAAAAAACAAATATCCTGACGCCATTAAATTGGTATTGAACAACAAAAACATCGGTAGTAATAAAAATGGAATGAGTATGTATGATTTGTGTTATAAAAGTAACGCAAAATATATAGCGCTCTGTGAAGGTGATGACTATTGGACGGATTCCTTTAAGCTACAAAAACAAGTAGATTTTCTTGAAGCTAATCCTGATTATGAAGTTTGTTTTACCAATATTAATATTATAAACGATAAAGGAGAAGAAACAAAAGAGCAGTTGATAACCACCTCCCCAAAAACTACATATACGCAAAAAGATTTACCCCTAAGGGTGCCTACTTTAACTCGAGTTTTCAAAAACAGGGATTTTAGCAATTTACAAATAGCACCGGGGATGGACACGATTATATTATTGTATCAAGCACAATTTGGAAAAATAAAATACATAGATGAAATAACGGGTACATATAGACAACACGATAGCGGAGCATATACTTCAAAGTCTAAAGCCAAACGAAAAGAACATAATTTTTTAACCCTTTTTGGATGCCTACAACTTTTGAAACCACCGTTATTATATAAATACTATGGTATGTTGTTTAAAAAACTGGTCGAGTTAAAACGGTTAAACAGTGCACTCTTTAAGAAACGTCAATCTCAACTTAAAAAGGAATATAAAAGTAAAAAGTCCAGTTTTTCAAAAAAGGAGCAACGGAACATAGCGATTGGCTTTCTATTATTAAAGACTCCTTTTTTTGAGCATTCTAAGCTTCTTTCCAAAGTAATTTTAATACTATTGAACAGAAAGTTCATTTACTAAATATTTTATAAAAATCAATATGCAGCCTTTGGTTTCCATTGTCATCCCGTATTACAACCGCCCCTTAAAAATGGAGCGGTGCCTGGATGCAATAGCAAACCAAACCTATACCCATTATGAAATAATAATAGTGGACGATTGTTCAGAAAAACCATGTCCTGTTAAAAACGAAAAGATCACCTATATAAAAAATAAAACCAATTTAGGGCCTGGCTTATCAAGAAACGCAGGAATGAAAAAGGCCAAAGGAAGGTATATTGTCTTTTTGGATAGTGACGATTATTGGCATGTTGATTTTTTAGATAAAACGGTCACCGCGTTACAAAACACCCCAAATACAGTCATGGCTTATGCTAGTGGTTTTAATATTGATGTTAAAGGAGATTTTGTAAATAAAAGACGTAAAAAGCCATCAACTCCCACCACAATCCTCCCAAATATTTTATATAGAGGAAGACAGTGGGGCACCGGAGGTTGTTTATGGAATAGGAAGATTGTTCAAGATATTCGTTGGGCATCATCGAGAAACTGGGAAGATTATGTGTTTGATGTTTCTGTGGCAACGCTCAATAACCAAGTGGTTCCCGTTAAAGAAAATTTAGTGTATTACGATATTTCGGGCACTGACAAGCTTTCTAATCAAGATAAAGGTAAAACGTTGCTTGAAAAAAACAAGTCCCTTTCACTTATTTCAGACGTATTAATAGAAAGCAAAAAGTTTAAAACCCATGCCATTAAAAAACAGATTACGGTTCTTACCTTAATTAATTTAGCCATACTTATTGAACTTGGCGTTTGTGATGGCCCAAGCTTAAAACGGAGTGTAAAAAATGTAAGGTCTTGGCGAAACCCAGTATTTTCTAACTATGTATATTTGGTAGGTCAAATGCCCCAAAAAATTGCAGTTAAATTAATTGTTCGATTAAAAAGAAGTGTAAACCGAGAACGGTTTACATTTATAGGATAGAGCCAATTTTAAAACTTTAAAAAATGTATTAATGCTGATCACAAAAAACTTTGTCATGCTCAACGTTCCTAAAACAGGGACTACCTTTAGCCGTACCGTTATAAAAAAAGTTTATAACAATAAGTATGGTGCCATTTTAAATAAAATAGGGTACAAGTTAAAAATATTAAAGAGAGAAATAATAGAGCTAAAGCTCCCAAATATTAAGATGCCAACCAAAAGTTTGGATCAACATGGGGTTTACTCACAAATCCCCACAAAATACAGAAATAGGCCTATAGTATCGGTAGTAAGGAATCCATATAGCCGGTTTTTATCCTCTTACAAATTTCGTTCCTGGGCCAATCCAACCCAACTGACTGTAAGCAAGGAAATAATAAAAAATAAATTTCCATCTTTCCCAAACTTAAACCTTGACACTTATGTAGATTTATCTTTAGAAGCCGAAAAGACTAGGCTTGAATGGATAAAAGAAGGTGTGGAAAACATTCATGATTTAGGACCGCAGACTATTCAGTTTGTACAGTTCTTCTTTAAAAATCCTGAAGAAGCAATCCTTAAAATAAACGAAGAATACATTACTTCTGGAGCTTATAGAAAGGATATGGCAGATATTCGTTTTTTACAAGTAGAAAATTTAAAAGACGATTTATATAATTTATTAAGTGAGTGCGGCTTTACTAAAAAAGAGCTCGCTTTTGTCAAGGAGCATAAAAAAATGAATGTTACAAAGTCTAAAACAAAAGCTACAAACAAAGAATGGACAGAAAAAGCCTTGCAATATGTAACCTACAGAGAACGGTTTTTATTTTTGATATTAAAGGATTTTGGGATTGAATATCAAAAACCAAACCTTGATTAATTACTTTTCATTGAACTTTCATAAAGCGCCAAAAATTCATCCACCCCTTTAGTAGATAGGAATTCTCTTTTTATAAAATTATGTGCTTGTTGGGTAAGTGCTTGCACTTCGGTTTCTTTCATAGTGTCCAGTTGTATAACTGCTTTAGCAATCGCTTTAGGATTACGTATCGGCACTAAAAATCCAGTGGTATCAGTAACAACTTCTTTCATGCCTCCACAATCACTGCTGATGACAGGGACACCCATAGCCATAGCCTCCAAAACTACATTAGCAATACCTTCTTTTAAGCTTGGTAGTAAAAGGGCATCGTAATTTGGCAATTCCATTATTAATTTTGATTGAGGTAGAGAAGGCAGTAAGCGTACGTTTTTTTCCAACCCCAAATCATTTATTTGATATAAAAGCCCCTCATCGACTTCATCAATCCCAATTATGGTATAGGTGCAGTCAAAACCTTGTTCAAGTAGCAGACGTATAGCTTGGATAGCATAACTATATCCTTTTATCCAATGCGGTCGCCCAATGGAAACTAAGTTAAAAGGACCAGACTTTCTTTTTTTGTACGAGGTAAAAGCTTTAAAAAATTGCTCAGGAACCATAGAATGAATAACCTGTATGCGATTGGTAGGAGCATTGTATTTTTGGGCTTCACTTGAAATAGCTTTTGAAACGGCGTGAAAACCAGCTACGTTAGGAAATTGCTCTTTATAACTATCTGTCAATTTTTGTGAAGCAATAGGTGAATAATTAATATGTGCTCCTCGTAAACTCAATACAATGGGGATATTGAATTCGGTCTTTAAAAAGAAAAAAGAATCTAAACTTTTAGCCCATTGAATATGAAAAACATCCGGTCTATACAAAACAATGGGTAATGCTTTGGTAAACCACATCCAGCGTTTATACAGTCCTTTTCGTTTTTTGGTTTGTCGTAAAAGTACAAAAAGACCTTTAGGTTTTTTCAACAATAAAAAAGATAAGCGATATAAGCTGTAAATAAAATTTAGAAAATGGGAATTAGGAGTAGCATGTACCGTAATGTTTTTAGAGGTATAGGAAATAGGCTTAGTGATTCTTCCAAACAATAAAACTCGTTGATGGGCGGCAACCCCTTTTATCAATTGTTCCACAAAAGTGGTGCTGGGGATGGCACCGGAATAGATAGCTATGGTACGGCGTTTTTTCAACTTAATTGTGACGGTTTCTTAAAAAGGGAAAGGTACTGTTTTTTCTTTGGAATTTAGGTGCTCCCATGCTTGCCACAATGACATTTACTTATATATTTGAAGCTATGGACTTTTCTGTAATTATCCCAGTGTACAATGGTGCTGATTTTATTGTAAAGGCATATGAATCGATTGTAAAGCAAAATATAGAAGATTTTGAGATTTTATTTGTGGATAATAATTCCACAGATAATTCCATGGAAAAAATAAAGGAAGTACAAGAAACAGATACACGGGTGAAACTTTTCGAACAAAAAGTTCAAGGAGCCGCCGCTGCCAGAAATAAAGGACTAGAACATGCCAAAGGGGAGTATGTGTATATGTTTGATGTGGATGATCAAATATTTCCCAATGCCTTAAAAAAATTAAAAAGTATATTGGATGAGCATCCAAAGATTGATGCGGTTTTTGGGAAAATGAAAAAATTACATAAAAATACAGCAGCGCTTGAAAAACCGGAGGACGATACAAGGGAAATTATAATAAAAGAGAAGCCATATTGGGGTCTGCAATGGCTTTCCGATCTACGGACCGTGGTGGGGCCGCCTGCTTTTCTGTACCGCAGGAGGGTCTTTGATACAATAGGGTCTTACAACATTTCCTTGCAGACAGGCGAAGATACTGCGTTAGATATAAAACTGGGAATGCTTTGTAACGTAGCTTTTATTGATTTGTATATTTACGTGTACTACAAACACGAGCAGTCATCTATTCAAGTGGTTAAAAAGAATAAAGACAGGGTCTTTATGCAATGGCCACGATATGTAAAATCGCACCTTCCTTTTTATAGAAACCACGAAGTGCCGTACGAATTTAAACGGATACTTTTTAAAACTATTTTTGTTTCCATAGGAAGGATGCTCAACCTGACAAACGGTATACAAGAACGTCGAAAACTGAAAAAACAATTATTTCAGGATATAAAAACAGTAAAAACCTCTTTTTTGATACGGTTGTACTTAGAAATTTTAGTTCTTTTTAATTTCAGCTATGTTTTTAAGTTTTATATTTATTATTGGGTTCCAGCCTTGCTGCCTTCTATAATTAAGAAAAATGATAGATCATTAAAATAAATAAATTTTAAAGGTGTTTTGGGTGTTCTGAAAGCTTTCCTGTGTCAATTTAAAAGAAAAACATATCTTGCTTTCAGAATGAAATGAAGGCATCCTTAATAACACTATTCTTGAGAAAAATAAAAACCCCCATAATACCCATACAACCAACCTTTGCAAAGGTTAAAGGGGATCATGAATTAAACAAAGAAGCCATCTGCATATTTGCAGCTACTGGTTTTTTTTTAGATAGGGATACGTATTGGAAAGATGTAGTGGCGTTACCTCCGGCTTCTATAAACCAACTAGATGCTGATGGGTTTTTGGTGAAATGCACACCTTGGTTTCAATGGCATTACACACCGCGCACTATTTCATTTAATGAGGCATTGCAAGAGTTCACAACCTTATTTGAAACAATTGTTGAGGAACAAATAGGAAACAAAAAAACAATCCTGCCGCTTTCCGGCGGATTGGATAGCCGCAGCCAAGCGGTTGTTTTAAAAAAACTGGGTAAGGAAGTTAGTTCCTACAGTTATGATTTTGACGGCGGATATCCCGAAACGCAACTAGCCCAAAAAATAGCCACAGCTTGTGACTTTGATTTTAAACCCTTCCAAATTGAAAAAGGGTATGTATGGAATGTTATTGAAGAACTCGCAAAAATAAACCAATGCAATAGTGATTTTACGCACCCACGGCAAATGGCCATCATTGATAAATTTGAAGCTATGGGCGATGTTTTTTCCTTGGGACATTGGGGTGATGTATTGTTTGACAGCGGAACAGATAAAACAGTTTCAGAAAATCAATTGACCGAAATTATTCTGAAAAAACTAATTAAAAAAGGTGGTATGGAACTCGGAAACGCGCTGTGGCACCAGTGGAAATTGGAAGGTACTTTTGAACACTATCTGCACAAACGCATCAATACGTTATTAGATACTATCAAGATTAAAAATGTAAGTGCAAAAGTGCGGGCTTTTAAATCGCTGTATTGGGCGCCACGCTGGACCTCGGTCAATTTATCTGTGTTTATAGAAAAACGCCCTGTAACGTTACCGTATTACGATGACCGTATGTGCGAATTTATCTGCACGATTCCTGAAGAATTTTTAGCAGATAGAAAATTACAGATAGCCTATATAAAAGCCCAAAGCCCGAAATTGGCAAAGATAACCTGGCAGGACCACCGGCCTTTTAACTTATACAATTACGGAAAAAACCGTATTCCTTATAACCTTCCATATCGTATTATTAAAAAAGCACAACGGGAAAGCAATGCCCTAGTGGGTAAAAAATACATACAACGTAATTGGGAATTGCAATTTTTAGGAAAGGAAAATGCAACCCAATTAGAGAGCTATTTATTCTCAAACCCATTAAAAGAATGGGTTTCTGAAGAAGTGATTCAAGCTTTTTACAACGCATTTAAAGAAAAAGATGCTGTTACCTATTCGCATCCGGTTAGTATGTTGCTTACTTTAGCACTTTGGAAGAAAAACAATGGATAAAAAAATTAAAGTCCTTTTCACCATCCCTAATTTTAAAAATGCAGGAAGCCGGTATGTATTAGTGTCTATTATAAAGAAAATAGACACCACACGTTTTGAAGTATTTATTGGAGTTGAAAAGTATCCTGAACACATACCAAACATAATTTCCAAGGACCGTCAAATTTTAATTCCGCGGACAGGTAAAATATTAAAAGACATTTCAACTTTTTCGAAAATTTTAAAAAAACATAAAATTGAGATCGTCCATTCTTGGGATTATAAGTCAAATTTTATTAAAGCTTTAGCGTGTAAGCGATCTTCTGTAGCATATTTATATACTAAAAAAAACGATAGTTGGTCTAAACGTTGGTTTGTAAAAAGCCTATTGGCCAAACATATTGCGTATGATAACCCAGAGATGAAAAACAAGTTTTTTTCAGGTCTCTTACTTCGGAATAAGATTACATTCATTCCTCATGGGGTGGATATAAATACATTTAAACCTAAAAAGCTTAAAGAGGTCGCCACAGAAAATTTTAATATATGTACGGTAGGGAATATCAATAAAAACAAAAACCAGCTGTTCACAGTTAAGACACTAATTGATTTGCCAGATTTTGTTCATTTGAGGTTATATGGGAAGCCAGAACCAAATTATTTAAAAAAATTAAAAGAAGTAATAAAGAAAAATAATTTAGAAGATAGGGTACACATAAAAGGCGTCGTTCCGAATGATGAGTTACCATTGATTTTACAAAACCAAGATTTATTTGTGTTGGCTTCGAAAAATGAAGGACTGCCTGTTTCAGTTTTAGAAGCTTTGGCTTGCGGTGTTCCGGTGCTTTGTTCAGACTCTGGAGGTGGATCACGTTTTATATTTAAGGATAAGTTAGGTGGAAAAGTCTTTAATTTAAAAAATTCAGAAGTGTTTATAAAGGAAGTGCTGAAATACGTTCACGATAAAGAATTTTACAAAACAAAAACCAAAGAGGCTGTTCAATTAGCTCATCAATTTGATATTTGTAAGGAAGTAACATCGTATGAGAAGTTATATGAAAAAATAATATGAGTAGGTATTCTAAACATATTATCATTGTAGGTTCCGCCCGTAGCGGGACCAGCTGGTTAAGCGAGACCATAGCGCAACAAAATCGCTATAGGATGCTGTTTGAACCTGAACACGAAACCCAAACGGAAAAAGGACATTTGTTGTGCGACAAATGGTTAGAAGAGACTTCCGAAGCAAAAAAAGCAAACCGCTATTTAAAACAAGTGTTTGCCAACCGTGTTGATAACGACTGGATAGCACAAAACAGCAACCGGAAATGGAAGCGACATTTGTGGCCTTTTATCCCAAAAAAATACATTATCAAATTTGTTCGGGCGAACCTTGCGGCAAAGTATATGAACGAAACCTTTGAAATACCGCTTATTCATTTGCTTAGAAATCCTTATGATACTTTATATTCTCAACAACGGAATAATTTTCCATGGTTAATAGATTTATCTCACTTTCAAGAACAGGAAAAATTGGTTGAGTTAATTAAAAATAGATTTGATTTTAATATAACTGATGTAAAAGCACTTTCAAAACTGGAGACTTTAACTGTGCGATGGTGTATTGAAAATGTACTGCCGTTAGAAGTGTTACAACCCTATCAGGGCCGTTCCAAAGTAATACGATATGAAGCCTTACGCAAAGATATTGCTGTTTTTCATGAAATTTGTAATTATTTTGTAATTGAACCCATAAAAAATATAGAAGAAGTTTACACGAAACCTTCTTCAAAAACACATCATAAAAGTAGTATAGTTACCAAAGAAAAAAAGGAAGTTACCTTTACATCGAATGAATTGCAACAGATAAATAGTATTTTAGACATTTTTAAAACAAAATTATATCCTAGAATTCATTAATTGAGCAATGTAAAAAAACCATGAGCGGGACAACAGACACAAATTGGATTTCAAAACAACCAGAAAAGTTACCCGACTTTATTATTGGTGGTGCTATGAAATCAGGCACAACCACACTACACACCATTTTAGATCGGCACCCCTCCATCAACTTGGCTCATAATGAATTAGGTTTTTTTGATATTGACAATATTATAAACCACCCCGATTTCAATTTTTTCAATAATAAAACAAAAGAATGGACGGTTCAATCCATGCAGGAACATCCAGAAAGACTATGGAACTGGTATTACTCAAATTTTGATTCCATAAAAAAAGAGGGAAGCATAGTAGGGGAGGACTCCACAACGTATTTAGCTGCTCCAAAAGCTGCTGAGCGAATTGTGCTGCAACAAAAACCCATTAAAATGATTTTTATACTTCGGCACCCTACCAAGCGGGCTATTTCCAATTACCTTCATCTATTAAAGTCGGGTAGGGCGGTTTATAATCTAGAAGATACTTTACGCTACGATCCAAACAGTATTATTAACCGGAGTAGGTACAAACAACAACTGGGAGCGTATTATAAACACCTTCCTTTTGAACGTATTAAAATAATTTTGTTTGAAGATTTAACAGTCAATACCAAAACGTGTATCGCCGATATTTGTGAATTCCTAAATGTTGATTTCAGTGATTTTAAAGAAAATGATTGGCAAGCCCATTCCAATAAAACAAAAACACCAAAAAGACTACGGTTACAATTGATGCGAAACCGATTGTTACGAAATTATGGTAATCGCCGTTATGCTTCGTTTTTACCTTTGCAAGCGGAATTTCAAAAAAAGAATCCTTTTGGTCAAAAAGTGTTTAATAAAATTCATAAACGGCTCAATCCCTTACAAACTGAAGTGAAATTTAAGCCAAACCCTTCAACAGTCAATTATTTAGATAATTTTTTTAAAATAGAATTGGAAGGGTTAGATGAGCTGGTGCAAAAAGATGTACTTTCAAAATGGTTTAACCAAAATAAATAATGCGAATAGGCTTAGTACTTTCAAAAACCCCGGGATATTCCGAAACCTTTTTTACTTCAAAAATAAAAGGACTGCAAGCGCATGGATTAGAGCCCATTCTTTTTGTTCAGTATAAAGAAACTGATTTTAATCTGTGTTCGGTACAGGTTTCTCCAAAAGTGTACCGCAATAGTTTTGTACAGTTGTTGGCTATGGTGGTTGTGTTTGTAAAGTTGATTTCCGCAATGAGAACTGTTTACCGTTTTATACAGTTGGAAAGGGAACAAGGCACCAATACGTCAAGTATTATTAAAAGAACATACCTCAATGCACATATACTTTCCAAACGGCTGGATTGGCTGCATTTCGGCTTTGCCACCATGGCTCTGGAAAAAGAAAACCTTGCTAAGGCCATAGGGGCAAAAATGGCGGTTAGTTTTCGGGGGTTCGATATTGCCATCTATCCGTTGAAGCATCCTAGCTGTTATACTAAATTATGGAAACATGTGGATAAGGTGCATACCATTTCAAATGATTTGTTGGAAAAAGCCTATAAACTCGGTCTTTCCAAAAATGTTCCCGTGCAAAAAATAACTCCAGCTATTGATGCCAACTTTTTTTCGTCGGAAGAAAATAACGCTCCAAAAGTTAACGGCCCTATAAAACTCCTAACTGTAGGACGTTTGCACTGGAAAAAAGGATACGTACAAATGCTGGAAGCGTTGGCAATCCTTAAAAAAAATGGGATTCCGTTTGTTTATACGATAGTGGGCAGTGGAACCAAAAAAGAAGAAGAAGAGATTATCTTTGCCGCACACCAATTGAATATAAAGGATGAGATAGTGTTTGCGGGAAAGAAGAATAGAGAAGAGGTGAAAATGTATTATAAAAATGCTGAAATATACTTACAGTACAGTATTTCTGAAGGTTTTTGTAATGCTGTTTTAGAGGCACAAAGTATGAAAAAGCTGTGCATCGTTTCAAATGCCGAGGGGCTTGCGGAAAATGTACTGCACAAAAAAACTGGTTGGGTAGTACCCAAATTTAAACCCGAATTATTAGCAACACAAATAGAGCAGATAATTAAGCTCTCAGAAACAGAAAAAACTCAACTTACAGATTATGCAGCAGATCGGGTAATGAAAGAATTTACTGTTGAAAAACAACAAAAAGAGTTTGTGAAATTTTACGACCTATAAAGTCCCCTCAAGGCGGTGTGCTGAGTTTATCGAAGCGGGACAATAAAAATGATTTACCAAGAATACCAAAAAAATAGATGCTTTTTAATTCCCTTTCTTTTTTAATTTTTTTACCAATAGTCTTTATTGTCTATTGGTTTGTGGTAAAAAAATCCCTGTCCCTTCAAAATCTCTTTATCTTGGTAGCCAGTTATGTATTTTATGGTTGGTGGGATTATCGGTTTTTGGCGTTGATAGCAGCGAGTACATTGGTGGATTATTCGCTCGCGCTCGCTATTAAAAAACAGAATAAAAAAGCAACAAAAAAAATGCTCTTGTTGGGCAGTTTACTATTTAACTTAGGCTTGTTGTGCTTTTTTAAATACTTCAACTTTTTTATAGAAAGCTGGGTCAATGCTTTTCAAGCCTTTGGAATACAGCAAAACATTACAACTTTGAACATTATTTTACCGGTAGGTATTTCATTTTACACCTTCCAGACATTAAGTTACACCATCGATGTATATCGGGAAAAGTTACAGCCTACCCAAAACCTCATTCAATTTGCGGCTTATGTTTCCTTTTTTCCACAATTGGTAGCCGGGCCTATTGAACGGGCTACTCGCTTATTGCCACAGTTTACTATAAAACGGGTCTTTAATTCAAAATTTGCCATTAGTGGTATATCTCTTATTGTTTGGGGACTCTTTAAAAAAGTAGTAGTGGCAGACAACTGTGCCTTTTTTGTAGATCAAATTTTTAATAGTCCGGGCGGATATTCATCAAGCGAGCTGTTTACGGGTGTTGTGTTGTTTGGCTTTCAGATATATGGTGATTTTTCAGGCTATTCTGATATTGCCATTGGCGTGGCACGTTTGTTTGGCTTTTCATTGATGACTAATTTTACCTTCCCCTATTTTTCAAGGGATATAGCCGAGTTTTGGCGCCGCTGGCATATTTCGCTTTCCACTTGGTTTCGGGATTATGTGTATATCCCGCTCGGTGGATCAAGAGGTGGTAAGCTACAACAAATACGGAATGTGAGCATTGTTTTTTTGGTCAGTGGTTTCTGGCATGGCGCCAATTGGACCTTTATAATATGGGGTGCTATTCATGCTTTATTGTTTTTACCCTTGTTGCTGGCCAATAAAAACCGGACTTACAGTGGCTCTTTTTATATTTCCGTAAAGCAGATACCATCTATTTTACTTACTTTTTTATTGGTTATGGTCGCATGGGTATTTTTTAGAGCAGATACGGTGCAAAGCGCTTTTTCAATACTAATAGATATTTTCAGTTTTCAAGATTTGTCATTTACAACCTTTTTTAAATCGTCTAAAGCGCTGTTGTTTAGCTGTATTATTGCATTTGGGATTGCAGTAATGTTGATTTATGAATTTAAAACCGTTCAAAAAAACAAACAAGAAGTAAGCTTGTCGGTTGGTAGTACGTTGTTTATTTTGCTTTTAATTGTGTTTATGGGCGTGTTTAAAAACCCGGCCGACTTTATTTATTTTCAGTTTTAATGAAAACATTCTTTAAACATATTGCAGTTTTGGTTTTGGCTTTTTTGGCCTTGGCAAATGTAGTGTCCATGGTAAGCCTTTGGAGTTTACGGAACGGCTCTTTTTACAAACCCTCTTTTTTGGCAAACCAAGTGCCTGAAACCCAATTTGACTATATTGTCTTAGGTGCCAGTACGGGATTGACCACTTTAAACACCACTATGATTGATAGCATTGCCAATATAAAAGGAATCAACCTGGCTATGGATGATACCGGCTTGGGTGCTCAATACCTTATGCTGCAACATTTTTTAGCTGAAGGGAAACAAACAACATATTGTGTGTTGGCACCGGGTGTTTTAAGTTATGACAACATGGAAGAAGCGGTAAGCGACAACGACTACCGGTTTTTAATGTACATAAACAGGCCGTACGTAAATAATCATTTTTCTGAAATTAAAAAGAGAGACCAACGTGTTAAAATGTTACAAGCTACTAAATGGTTTCCTATGAGCGGGGTTTCTTATTTTAATGCCGAGTTGTTTTGGCCTTCATTGGTAAGCATTTTAAAGCCTAATAGACATAACCGTTTTGATGCCTTCGGAAACTATACCTATCCCAAAAAGAATAGGAAGTTTTCTGATTCTGAAAAAAAAGAACGTACTATTCGGTTTGTAAATCCGTATTTGAAAAAAATCAAATCCCTCTGTAAGGCCAATAATATTCAACTGATTTATTATCTTTCGCCTCTTCGGAATACAGCAGTGCGTTTTTCTGAAAAAGAAGTTCCGGTAATCGACCATACAGGTTTAATACAGGACGACACCTTTTTTTATGACGATATTCATGTAAACACGCCAGGAAGGGAAATAACAAGCCGTGCCTTTGCTGAAGCATTTAAAAAAGTAGAAAAATAGAAGTTAACGATTGTATTTTTAAAATTTCAAACTGAACAAATACGTAGGATGAAAAACCGGATAAAAAGTTTTATAAAATATACAATTCAACAATACCATAGTTTAAAACCGGTAAAAAGTGAAACAAAAGCGGTTGATGATACGAAGCTATTTTTTTTAACCGGATATGATAAATCTGGTACAACTTGGATAAAGAATACAATTAATGATATTAATAATTTTAGTTGTATAGGCTCCAACCAATATTTCGATTTTTTGAACACAGGAACACCAGAGAGCAACATCCTTAAAACTATAAAAGAGAATAAAGCACGGGAGTCCATGCTAAATATATCGTCAAGTTTTTATAAAGAAGAATTTATAAGTCGGTATACAGCTAAAATAGCACAACTTTCAAAAACAACTTCAGTTTATTTTGGAGAAAAGTCAACCGCCCAAGACCCTGAATTGATCAACTATTATTTTCCAAATTCAAAAACAATCATTTTGGTTCGGGATATGCGCGACATAATCGTTTCGTTTGCCTTTCATTTTGATAGAAGGTATAAAAACAGACTTCAAAACTGGACGCAGGAGAAGAGTAAATTTAATGAAGACGGTACAATTAAAGACGATTTTATCAAGCGGGAAGTAACGAAGTTAAAAAGCTATTTTCATCATGTTTTAAATTTAAATAAAGGTATTCAAGAAACGGTCAAATTCGTTAAATATGAGAACTTGATTTCTGAGAACGGTTTTGATTCATTTTTAGAAATTCTTGATTTTATTGATGAGAATTCAACCATAAAGTCAACTGAAGATTTTTTGGCGGCCTGGGAAAATAATTCATTTGAAAAACTATCTAAAGGAAGAAAGCCGGGGGAAAAAGACGACACTAGCTTTTTTAGAAACGGTTTAGCCGGAGATTATGTAAACCATTTAACGCCAGAGCAAATCCGCTTTATTGAAAATGAATTGAAAGAGCCAATCTCCAAATTCAACTATTTGTAATGTTTTTTTTTAACTTGTTATTAAAAACGGACTAAATTAATGCTCTTCAAGTTTTTAAAATATTTACAGCCCACTAGCTATTTTCAATTGTATAGAAAAGACGGCACCTCCATATTCCCGATAGTTTCAAAACTACCTGTTGAAATAACACAAAAACTAACCCCAAATCCTGAATTTAAAAGCGAATTAGCAAAAGAGTATGACTTGTCATGGCAAGCTATTAAGAAGGGGTATTTTGGTAATGCATCTACTTACAAAACTTTTGAAAAAGTACCTGTAATAGATGAGTACCGGTTCATCAGGTTGTATTTTCATCCCGTTTGGGCTTTGTACGTCTTTTTAATTCGCTTATTTACTTTTAAAAATCCCGTTACAGAATGGAAAGGGTGGAACAGTACTAAAAAAGTAAAAAGAAAAAATAATTCAGAAAAAATAATTATCTATCCTGACTGGGATAAAAATCCTTCGAAATTAATCAATGAAGGTACCTTAGTAAGCGTGGTAATCCCCACCTTGAACCGCTATTCCTATTTAAAAGATGTACTTCAGGATTTTGAAAAACAAACCTATTCCAATTTTGAAATACTGATTGTTGATCAATCGCAACCTTTTCAAAAAGAATTTTATAGGCAATTTAATTTGAACATAAATTTAATACGGCAAGAAGAACCTGCTTTGTGGTTGGCCCGGAATACAGCTATAGAAAAGGCTAAAGGGACTGTAATAGCACTTTCTGAAGACGATGTACGCGTACCCGATATTTGGATTGAGAATCACTTACGTTGTTTAGATTATTTTGATGCAGATGTTTCGGCTGGGGTCTTTTATCCCGAGGGAAGTAGTATTCCTAAAGACCGTTCCTTTTTTAGCGTAGCCTCCCAATTTGCAACAGGTAACGCTGCACTATATAGAAATATATTTAAAAAAACGGGACTTTTTGATCGCCAATTTGAAAAACAACGGATGGGTGATAGCGAATTTGGATTGCGGGTTTTTTTGGAAGGGATGAAAAGCGTTTCTAACCCCTACGCCTCTTGTATCGATGTAAAAGCAGGTACGGGTGGTTTACGACAACTGGGAAGCTGGGATGCTTTCCGACCTAAAAAATGGTTTGCACCGCGCCCCATACCAAGTGTACTGTATTTATACAGAAAGTATTACGGTTCAAAAAGAGCTATCTATTCCTTGTTAAAAACAGTACCACCTTCCGTAATGCCGTATCGTTTTAAGAAAAACAGGAAACTATTGTTGGTTGGTGTGCTTATCTCGTTATTTTTGTTCCCAATCATATTAATTCAGGTATTGATTTCCTGGCAAAAAGCGAGTAAAAAATTAACCCAAGGTGCTAAAATAAGTGAGCTTTCATAAGGTACTTTTATTGACTTCGGAATTTCCTCCTCAACCTGGTGGCATAGGCAATCATGCCTTTCATCTTGCAAAAGGACTGCAGGGACATGAACACTCGGTTACCGTTATTTGTGATGACCGTTCCAAAACAGGGAAAGAAGAAGAAGTTTTTGATGCAGCAGCCGATTTTAATGTGATTAGAACCTCTAGGAAAACTCTAGCTCTCATTAAATATTTTAAGCGCATACAGATAGCTGTTTCAAATGCTCATAAAAATGATACCATTATAGCTTCTGGTAAGTTTTCACTTTGGTTGGCAGCGTTTTTAAGTCTTTTTTTTCAGAAAAAATATATAGCTGTAATCCATGGAAGCGAAGTACAATTATCCAATAGTTTATTAAAATGGATAACAAATGGTTCTCTAAAACGATTTCATAAAGTTATTGCTGTAAGTCATTATACTAAATCATTGGTTTCAGAATTAAACTTAAAAAATATCCAAGTAATCCCAAATGGTTTTTCTTTAGAACACACTTTTCCTGTTGAAGAAGAAAAATCACCCGTACCAGTATTGATTACAGTTGGGAATGTTACACAACGCAAAGGGCAGCATAATGTTATAAAAGCCTTACCAATACTATTAGAAAACTATCCAGACCTAAAATACCATATTGTTGGAATCCCTACGGAAAAAGAAAAATTACAACAATTGCTATTGCGGCTAGGTGTTGAAAAATCGGTGGTCTTTCATGGGAAGGTAACCGAGACTAAAAAAATAAAAATGTTGCAGGATGCTGATGTGTTTATCATGCTTAGTGAAATTACAAAAACAGGAGATGCCGAAGGTTTTGGGATTGCCATACTAGAAGCCAATTCATTGGGAATACCAGCTATTGGAGCCAAAGGCTGTGGGATTGAAGATGCAATAAAAAATGGTTATTCAGGAAAACTAATTGAAAATGATAACCCGCAACAATGTAAAGAAGCCTTACAGGAAATCCTCAGTAACTATGAAGTATATTCAGAGGGAGCGAAAAATTGGTCCCAAAATTTTACATGGGACAAAATAATACAATCATATTTAACTATTTTAGAGAGGAATGACGAAAAGATTACTGAGCCCTTCGATTAAAACTCAGGATAAACAAAGCCGAAGTCAAAATGAAACTCGCAATTATTTCACATACCGCTCATTATAAAAAACCAGATGGCACCATTGTAGGCTGGGGACCTACAGTTACGGAAATTAACCACCTTGCTAATCAATTTGAAGTAATTTATCATGTTGCGGTCTTACATCCCGGTATACCGCCAGAAAGCGCATTATCTTACACAACAGATAGAGTTACGTTTATTCCTTTAAAACCAACAGGGGGGAGCACCTTATTCAGTAAGGTAGATGTGTTGTTGAATATGCCAAGTACTATTACGACTGTAAGTAAGATATTAAAAAAAACAGATATATTCCAAGTTCGTACTCCTATGGGAATAGCAATGTATTTAATACCTTGGATTACCTTATTCAGTAATAAAAAAGGATGGTATAAATATGCCGGTAATTGGGTGCAAAAAAAACCATCGTTAAGTTATGCTTTCCAAAGATGGGTTTTAAAAAAACAATCGAGAAGAGTGACAGTAAATGGACAATGGGAAGAAGACCCAGCCCATGTTATTCCTTTTGAGAATCCGTGTCTTACAAAAATTGATAGAGAGTTAGGAAAACAGATAGTGGGAAACAAAGTTTTAGAGACTAAAAAAGCATATTGTTTTGTAGGCGGCTTACAAGCTCATAAAGGAATAGACATGCTTTTTGAAGCATTGCAAAATAATAGAACAAACGGGATAAAGGAAATACACATTGTAGGTTCTGGAATACTGGAACAATCATTAAAATCGGTAGCTGAAAAGAGTGCAATTCCTATAATTTTTCACGGTTCATTGCCAAGAGAGCAGGTTTTTGAAGTCTATAAACTAGCTCATTTCATACTATTGCCTTCCAAGAATGAAGGGTTTCCAAAAGTAGTTAGTGAAGCCATGAATTTTGGTTGTATCCCCATTGTTTCAGATGTTTCGTGTATAAATCAATACATTGAAGACTGGGAAAATGGGTTTTTAATCGAACCTCTTTCGGTTACAGGAATAAACAAATCAATTGATAAAAGCTTAGCTGTTTCAAAACAGGAGTTTACTAAAATAATTGATTATAATTATAACTTGGCTGAGCGTTTTACATATTCTCATTATATCAAAAAAATAGCTTCTGAAATTTTAGACAATCAAAGCAAGTGAACATAACTAACCGTGAAATACTGGAAAAAATAACCAACGACCATTTATTGAAAGTGGTGCTTTGGCTGTTGATATTCAGTTATTTTTATAATCTACCGGTACTGTATTATTCTATTAAAGGGGAAAACGAACTCCGGTTGTACGATTTTTTAGGGGTGGTACTGTTTTTAAGGTACTTTCAATATTTTAAATATGTCAATTTAGGGATTAACAAGGTGGTATTTTTAAAACGTTTCCGTGACTTTGCGGTGTATTGCTCCATATCGATAATTTTGACATTGATTTTTATGTTATTTAAAAATAACTTTGTCAAGTTTGTACAAAGTTTTCTGTACCTCTATCATATGTGGGTATTCTTTTTGGGGGCTGTGTTTCTCTATTTTTACCTTTCAAATACTAAACGATATACCAATATATTTACGTTTATAACCGTTTTGGTACTAGCCGAAAGTATTGTGGTGATAGGTCAAAATGTGGGTGTTATCCCTTTTCTTTGGTCTGACGATTATTATATAGGCTATCACGGTTTTCTCTCTGGTACGGTAGGTCCTAATAAAATTGTGATAGGCATGACAATGCTTATTTCACTTATTTTACTGTTGGGTATTTTATATGAAAAGAAACTTAAAGTACCAAAATACTTAATCTATGCAGCTATCACAGGAGCTGTTATCACCATTTTATTGAGTGGCTCTAGAACCACGTATTTGGGAGTAGGGGTGTTTTTAGTATATTTCATGGTAAAACGGACCGCCCGGTTTATGCAATTTGCTGTGATGGGGAGTTTTTTTTTAGTGGCGATTTTATTTTACAACCCCACCATTTTAGACCGTATAAGTGATACGCTAAATGGAAGGATAATAGACAGGATTGACAGCCCGGACGATATTAAATCGGCAGATGATTTTACAGGCCTGTATGAAAATTTGGGTGCGGGACGTATGGAGTTGCACGAAAATTATGTCCATTTTTTATTAAACAACCCCATTCTGTGGCCTGTTGGACAGGGCTTTAACAATAGATCTGGAATTGGCTATTCTGCTCATAATATGTACCTTACTTTAATTGCTGAATTAGGGATTTTTGGACTTGTACTTTACTTCAGGTGGTTGTTTTCTTACCTTGTAATAGTAAAACGAAAACTACCTAATTTGCAGATGGCAGTAAACGGAATCGTTTTTGCTATGATGGTGACCTTGTACTTTGGAGAACATTTATATGTATATAGGCCATTATTTGGTATTTTAGGATTTTTTATGATAGCTTGCGTGCTATTATTGGCACCGTTGCGCAACACATCTTAAATGGAAAATTTTAAAAACAAAATAGGGATTGTCATACCATATTATAACGCTAGCGCTCACATTGAAACGGTGGTGCAAAAAGCATTACAGTATAGTGACCATATAGTAATTGTGGATGACAAAAGCCCAGAATCGCTACCCGAAAGTTTGGATATGCTTTCTGATCGCTTGATAATATTAAATCTACCTGAAAATTTAGGGGTTGGCGGTGCCACCAAAAAAGGGCTTTCTTATTTTGAAAACCAACCAAATATTGAAGTGATACTCAAACTTGATGCCGATGACCAAATGGATACTGATTATGTACCACAATTGGTAACACCTATTCTTAATGGAACGCATGACTTTGTAAAAGGAAACCGTTTCAGGGATTTCAAAGCCTTAAAAAACATGCCTTGGACGCGGCGCTTCGGAAATCTATTTCTCTCTTTTTTAAGTAAAGTGGCAACCGGGTATTGGAATTGCTTTGACTTTAATAATGGCTTTTTCGCAATATCCAAAAGAAGTTTAAAATTGATGGACAAAAACCCCATCGCCAATAATTATTTTTTTGAGACTTCGCTAATTTCAGAGTTATACTATCAAAGAGCTAATATCAAGGAAATAGCTATGCCGGCAATCTATGGCGATGAAAAATCAAATATGAAAGTTTTTAAGATGCCCCTTTTGTTTAGCATCAATCTCTTTAAAAAATTCATATCCCGTATTTGGAAGGCTTATTTTGTGTACGATTTTAATATTGGCACTTTATATATAATTTTTGGACACCTTTTATTTGTTGCAGGTGTTATATACGGAGGCATTAATTGGTATGAATATGCAAGTAAGGGAGTTTTAACGCCTTTTGGTACTATTATGATAAGCGCCCTACTTATCATTTTAGGTTTTCAATTGATTTTACAAGCGATTCAATTTGATATTATAAACACCCCAAAAGAAAAAAGGGATGACTAAAAAAGCAGTTATAGCTGTACTAGTATTCAATCTTTTTATTGCAGCCTCTTTTTTTATAATGAATTATGGGGTAGGGTATTCCCGGTTATCGTCAGATCAGCACAATATTGTGCCCATGTGCCAAAAGCTCGATGACCCAGCATTATTTAAAAACGATTTGTATCTATCATCGGTAGATAATTTTAAATACTACACCCCTTTCTTTGTTCAGCCATTGCGGTTTATGGCAAAGTTAACCAATGGCGATTATATGCTGGCCATCAATATACTCCATACAGCAACGCATATTTTGTATGGATTAAGTTGGTTTGTTTTGTTTTATTTTGTGTTTAAGAGAAACTTTTGGATTGCTTTTTTACTATCCATTTTAATACGGGGAATTGTATGGCTTCCCGGAATGGAGATATGGGGTATGTCTGACCTGTGGACCTTTGTTCCAAGACAGTTATACAGTGCCTTATTACCCATTCCTTTTATTATTTTATTGGCAAAGTCCAGTTACAGGTATAGGCTGTTTTTTTCTGCTTTTTTAATAGGATTGATATTTAACTTTCATCCAATAACCGGTTTGGGAGGAATTTTAATCTATTTGTTCACTTTATTTTTTATAGGGTTAAAATCTAATAGTATCCTAAAACTATCTTTTATAAGGGTTTTATCATCTGTTGTTTTTATAATACTAGGGATGCTGCCTTTTATTATAACGTACTTTGGAAAAACAGAAACTACCGCTACTTATAATGTAGAACTTTACCAAAAGGCGTTTGATGCACGTATTCCTAGTTACTTTAAAGATGTAGTTAAATATGCTTCTCAATGGATCCACATAAAAACGTTGTTTTTTCTTGTACCCACCGCCATCCTATTTGCTTTATCCTTATTCTATAAGAGCCTTAAAAAACAAAGCTTTTTTGTGCTTACCTTAGGTGCTGTATTGTTTATAGTACCTTTATTGAGTATCCCTATTGAAAATTGGGTTAATTCAGCATTTAATATCAACTTGCGTATGTCTTTTCAGATAGTACGAGTGCAAAAACTTGCTATTTTGCCAGGTTATTTGGCTATGGGATTTCTTCTGGTATGGTGTATGGAAAGAAAGTTTATTTCAAAAAAGCTTCTTGCAGGTCTAACTGCTCTTTATATATTTTTAATTATACTGGCAACGCCCAATAGGTTCAAACCTATTCCTTTTATCTCAGATGATATTACAACCAGTATTTATTGCAACGGACCTGTTTTTGCTTCCATTGAAGAAAAGCAACGTGATTTTGACAAGATGGCTGCATATATTAAAAAAGAAACCCCTGTTAATGCTGTTTTCTATAAAGAATATCGCTTGCGCTCTGCAGCATTACGTTCGGTGAAATTTGATCACAAAGGAGCGTCGATTTTAATTGAAGGAAATCCTGAAGAGTTAATCGAATGGTATAAAGCGAAAAGAAAACTAAGAAAGGCATCTGAACTAGAAAAAGAATTTTTTTTAAATGAGCATGACGTTACGCATATACTTTCAGAAGAAAATTTTGAAAGCTATCAAATGATTAAGCAAATAGGAATGTTAAAACTATATGCTATAAAAAATTAGTAGCTTGAAAAAAATACTCTACATAGGGAACAAATTGTCAAAAAAAGGAGCCACTGTTACTTCTATTGAAACCTTAGGGCTTTTTTTACAACAAGAAGGTTATGAAGTAGTGACTGTCTCTTCAAAAAAAAATAAAATTTTACGAATGTTGGATATGATGTGGAATACAATCTACCATTCCAAAAACACATCCTTTGTTTTAATTGACACCTACAGTACTATAAATTTTCAATATGCTGTCATTATTGGTGTTATGTGCAGAACCTTTGGCTTACCATATATCCCGATTTTAAGAGGTGGAAATCTACCTTCCCGACTAAAAAAAAACAAAAAACAAAGTCGGAAATTATTTGGTAATGCAATCACCAATGTCGCGCCTTCCCGTTATTTATTAGAGGCTTTTAAAAAAGGAGGTTATACCAAGCTTACTTATATTCCTAATACCATACAAATAGATAACTATCCTTTTTTACTTCGAAAGGATATACAGCCCAAACTACTATGGGTGCGTTCCTTTTCAAAAATATACAATCCCATGCTTGCCCTGCATATTTTGGAAGCGCTATTGAAAGCAGGTTATAAAAATTCCGAACTTTGTATGATTGGCCCGGAAAAAGATGATACTTACAGAGCGTGTAAGGCGTATTCAGATAAGAAGAAATTACCGGTAACATTCACAGGGGGATTACCTAAAGCAGAATGGATAAGGCGCTCAGAGGATTATGACATATTTATTAACACCACCAATGTGGACAATACCCCCGTTAGCGTGATAGAGGCTATGGCGTTGGGCTTACCGGTCGTATCTACAAATGCAGGTGGCGTTCCTTTTTTAATCGAGGATGATGTGGACGGGCTTTTGGTAGTTCCAGATAATGCAGAAATATTTTCAGACAAGATTCAAAAAATCCTTAATAAAGACTTGGACTATAGGACAATATCCTTGAATGCAAGAAAAAAAGCCGAACGTTTTGACTGGAACGTAGTGAAAGAAAAATGGAAAACGCTCTTAAATTCTTAATTTTTTCTAAATTTATGCCTTCAACAACGAATCCATGACCCAAAAAGGAAGCATTCATTTTGAAATTTCCGAGCGGAAGATTCTACTACGTATTTTCGATATTGTAAGCGTACTCCTCTTACTTTACGGAATAGGGCAGGTGTTCAATTTTGATTATTTTAAAATAAACTCCGAGCATTGGGTTTGGTCCATTGTATTGGCGCTATATCTCACTATTTTTGCCACTATTTTTGAATTGTACAACCTACAAAAAGCCAGTAAGTTGGAAACGGTAATACAGAACATTGTGTTTACTGCTTCGGTAACGGTACTGTTTTATTTATTGACCCCTTTTTACACCCCAACATTACCAGCAAACAGATTACAGATTGTTTACTTCTTTCTCGCAATCAACGTTGCTTTATTTATTTGGCGGTATGCTTATATCACTTTTATTTCTGCTCCTCGGTTCTTTAAAAGAGTTATGCTTATAGGCAGTTCTGAAACCATAGAGCAAGTAGCGTGTTCTTTGGAAACTTCAGATCCCAATTATCGGGTGATTGGTTATGTAAATACAGCGAACACACCCTATCAAACTCAAAAACTAATTGAATTTGAGAATGACTCAATTTCTGAAACGGTTGATAAGCATAGTATTTCTGAAATAGTAGTCGCGCTGTCAAAAACTGAAGAAATGACCATTCCTTTAAACAATCAGCTTATTAGGGTGTTGGAAAAAGGAATGCCTATTAAGGAATACACTCATGTTTATGAAGAATTAAATCGTAAAGTTCCAGTTCAATTTATTGCAGAAGACTTTTACCGTTATTTTCCCTTCAGTCGGAGCAATCAAAATAAATTGTACCTATTTTTTCATCGTTTAATGGATCTTTTGTTTTCAATTATTGGGTTACTATTCGGTGTTTTAATATCTCCTCTTATCATTATCGGAAATTTATTAGGAAATAGAGGTCCTCTTTTCTATAAACAGGAGCGTGTGGGTACAAATGGTAATACTTTCAAAATATATAAATTACGAAGTATGGTGATTGATGCAGAAAAAGATGGAGCGCAATATGCCAAAAAGAAAGATACGCGTATTACATACTTCGGAAAATTTTTAAGACGTACCCGAATTGATGAAATACCACAATTTATAAATGTTATTAAAGGTGACATGAGTGTGATTGGCCCCAGACCAGAACGCCCCATGTTTGTAAAAACTTTATCACAGCAAATTCCATTTTATGAAATACGGCATTTAGTAAAGCCCGGTGTTACTGGGTGGGCTCAAGTAAATGCCAAATACGGAATGACTCAAGAAGATGCACTTGAAAAGCTACAATACGACCTATACTACATTAAACGTCGTAGTTTTTTCTTAGATAGCAAAATTATATTGAAAACCCTAAGTACCATAATCTTTTTTAGAGGACAATAGTTCAGCCCTTCGGTTCACTTCGACTTCACTCAGTGCAGGCCGCTCAGGACAAGTATGCAGTTAGCAGTATTCAGTAAATAGTGAATAGTGAATAGTAAAATTATTATATTTTTTTAAAAACAATATTAAAATAGAGGTGGCTGAGTGGTTTTCGTTTTTTTACAATGCTAAAATGATAGCCAAAATAACATAAAACGAAAAGTGTATCGAAGCCACCGTGTTCAGTATTGGTTTCGTTACTAATTCGTAATCCTTACCAGTCTTCCTAACTCACTCAACCACCGTAAGTAGATATTCAGCTAAATAGACTAATATAAGGTTGCTGAGTGTTTTGCATTAGCAAAACGCTATGTGCTGAGCCTGTCGAAGTATATTGAAGCATCCGGCTTTATTCCCTCTTCAAATACCCAATCAAGAAAATATACCGAATAGCCAAAGCAACCAATAAAGGAAGTAGCGCAGTTGCAAAAACCTGTACTCCCGTTATCCAATGGATTGTTAACAAACCTAATAACACGATTAAAAAGAACACATATTTTCGTGCCCATTGTTTAGGAAACCGCTTCACAATAACGCCTATTAGCAACAAGCTTAATGGAAAAGCCCACAATAAATTATAATTATTGGCCGTAGCGGTATGGTCGGTTGCTACCCAAAGTAACAGTAAAAACACACCAATTAAGCCCGTGATTAAAAAAGTAGTAGCATCCAAGAAACGACTTCTGGTGTTATTTTTTCGGTCTTTAAAGGTTATAAATACAATCAATAACCCAATCAATCCAAAAATAAACAACGGACTCGTAAAAAAGAAAGGATTTCCTTCAGTAGGCTTGTTTTTGAATAGGGTAGAGGTGTCTTGTACCAATGGTTCTTTGTTGCCATTTCGGGTGATTACGGCCGTTTCAGCAGCTTTAAAAATATAATTGGGTAGAAATTGATACTCCCAAGCAGTGGCTTGTTTATCGATTACGGCTCCCAATGCAACATCAATCCCTAAACTTCCCCAAGTGTTCCAGTATAAGTTTTTCTGAATTAATTCTCGGAAGGTCTGTTCTTCCTTCACAAAATCGGCGTTATATTGGAGCTGCTCGCCCAAAACTTCTTTAAGCACATCGCGAATTTTTGTAGCGCAATTGTCGTAAAAGAAATCATATTTGTACTTTCGGTTTTCGGGTTTGGCATTATTCTGAAGAAAATTAAAGACCGCTTGCTTTTCAGAATAGGTTAAATTAAGTGTTTGCTGTTTTACCCATCGATTTTGTGCTACATAACTTTTATAAAACGGCTCATAATAACTAACTCCGAGTTGGTATAACAATTTTCCTCTTGCAAATTTGGTGTAGAAATTAGGCGTATTAAAGTCATATACACCATAATTAAATACAATGTCTAGATTCTTATTTTTATCTTCTACACGGAAAGCACTATGACCAAATTTATCATATAATTGACCGCCAGGTCCAATAGTTAAAATACTTACTTCGGCACTTTCAGACAAGGACGTATATTGTGCTTTTACTGGAGTATTCAGAAAAAAGAACAATACGGTTATAAAAAGATATAACGGTTTGGAAAAGAAAAGTTTTGCGTTCAGAACAGTAGGTTTTAAATTGCTACTTCAAAAATAAGCTTTCTTTGTATACTTCGGAAAATTTCAGAAATAAGAAAGTGTAAATTATCTAAAAACGCTCCAATCCAGCTTCAACGAAAAGACGTTCGAATACAGTGCGGCACTTTGGTCACCAATATCGGTTAAAGCGTAATCTACTTGAATACCTTTGTATTTAAAACCAACGCCAATATTGGGCTGAAAGCCTACAGAATCACTTCCGTCTAGTTGCTGGATGTTTTGAAAATTACCGACTCCGGCGCGTATAAATACCAAATCGATGTACCCAAACTGAAGTCCGGCAGCGGGTGTCATACTCGTAAAAGACGTAGAAAAAATATCATTGGTTTGGGCAAAACGGAAATTAAAATCCACTTCGGCCAACAATGAAAAGTCATAATGGAATACAAACTTTCTAGAAACTCCTAATTGTAGTTTAGGAATTGTAATTTCAGTAGTTTCAGGCAATTCCTGATTTTGCCCTTCCACAGCACCTTGTATGGTAGCAAATTCATCTTCATCAATACTCCAGGCATTAAAGGTAGTAGTGATATCACGCGCCATTAAACCAAACTTCCAATCTCCTGTATTAAATTGAAGTCCGGCATCAAAGCCGAAACCCCAAGAGGAAGCAAAATCACCTATGATTCTTCTAATTACTTTTGCATTCACACCGACATTTAGACCATCTAATGGCAACGCTCGGGCATAGGAAAAAGTAACCCCATAATCGGCTGTAGAGAACAAACTAATACGGTTGTAATCAATATTTCCTTGATCATCTATAAGTTGTGTCGTGTTTAAAATGTCATCTACACCAAAACGGATTACTGATAAAGCGACAACACTCCGGTCATCCAGCGGCATAGCAAAAGCTCCATAATCGTAGTTAGCAATGTTGGCAAAGTAGGAGGCGTGCATTAAAGAAAGTTGATTGTCTTCCAGCGCTACCAAACCTGCAGGGTTCCAGTAGCCTGAATTTACATCTCCAGAAGAAGCAGTAACCGCATTCGCCATACCAAACGCAGCAGCATCCACCCCAATATTCATAAACTCATTCGAGTATTTTCTCGTGGTTTGTGATTGGGCGGCTACACCGATTATTAAAAAAAGTAAAAATAGTTTCTTCTTCAAGCTTAAAATTTTGCGCAAATATCTTACAATTTTACACAATAGTAAACTATAATTTTAGCTACATATTGTATTTATACATGGTTAGACGAAAATACTTTGCTATTTTTACAAACAGACACCCATAATATGATAAAACAGATACCTAACATCATCACGTCGTTAAATTTACTTTGCGGAAGTGTTGCCGTACTTTTTGCCGTTTCGGGCGATTTGATAACTGCTTCATTTTTTGTGTTCTTCGGAATCTTCTTCGATTTTTTTGATGGTCTCGCCGCACGCGTCTTTAATGCACAAAGTGATGTTGGCTTAGAACTGGACTCTTTAGCCGATATGATAACAAGTGGATTGGCACCGGCAATTGTGATGGTTCAGCTGTTATCGGAAGCTACCTTAGGCCACCCCTTAATTATTACAGATATTTTTACTGAAGATAGTTGGAACAGTGGTTTAAATACCTATATCCCTTTTATCGGGTTGCTTATTGCAGTGGCTTCGGCATATCGCTTGGCAAAATTTAATGTGGATACCAGACAGACTAGTAGTTTTATAGGGCTTCCTACTCCTGCAAATGCACTATTAATATTGAGTTTACCACTAATACTACACTTTCAGTATTTTGAAGGAATAGAAGCGGTTATATTAAATCCGTGGGTTTTAATTGGATTAACCGTATTCAGTTGTGTTCTATTAAATGCGGAAATCCCACTTTTTGCATTAAAATTTAAAACCTGGGATGTTAAAAGTAATTTGTTGCGGTATGTTTTTATTGCAATTTGCTTAATCGCCGTATTGGTTTTAAAGTTTATTGCTATTCCGGTTATTATCGGAATTTATATTATACTCTCTCTCTTATCTAACAATAAATAATTACGTTTTTCTTTCTTCGGAACTATTATTTATAAATCGCTAGATGATAAAGTTAGGTTAAACACGTGGAAATCGATGTGTTTACACAGTAGTTTTAGTATTTTTCAATAAAAGAAAAATAAACTATGAGTGAAGTAAAAGCATATGCAGCACACGCTGAAAAAGAAAATTTAAAACCTTTAGATATTGAAAGGCGAAATGTAAAGGCAACCGACGTAGAAATTGATATTTTATACTGTGGCGTTTGCCATAGTGATATCCATACGGTAAATGATGATTGGGGTGGAGCCAAATACCCAGTTGTTCCTGGACACGAAATCGTGGGCCGTGTTTTAAATGTGGGCGATAAAGTAAAAAACTTTAAAGAAGGCGATTTAGTAGGAGTAGGGTGTATGGTAGATTCTTGTCAAACATGTGATTCTTGTAAAGAAGGATTGGAACAATATTGCGAAAACGGAGCCATTATGACTTATGATGGTAAAGACGAACATTTGGGCGGTCATACCTTTGGAGGGTACTCCGAAAAAATAGTAGTGGATAAAGAATTTGTTTTATCCATTCCTGAAAACATCGACATTAAAGCAACCGCACCTTTATTGTGTGCAGGAATAACAACCTGGTCACCACTACAACACTGGAATGTTAAAAAAGGTGATAAAGTAGGTGTAATTGGTTTAGGTGGTTTAGGCCATATGGGCGTAAAATTTGCTAGCGCTATGGGAGCCCATGTAGTTATGATTACTACGTCACCGTCTAAAAGTGATGATGCCAAAAGTTTAGGGGCTGATTCCGTTTTGATTTCGAAAGATGAAAAACAAATGGAAGAGCATGCCAACTCGTTCGATTTTCTACTGAATACCGTACCGGTTGGGCACGATACCAATCCATATATAGCCTTGTTAAAAAGAGATGCAACTATGGTGATGGTTGGAGCCATTGAGCCGTTAGACCCAATTCACGGTGGAGGCTTGATTATAGGTAGAAAAAGCGTTGCAGGATCTGTAATTGGCGGAATAAAAGAAACCCAAGAAATGTTAGATTTCTGTGGTGAGCACAACATTACTTGCGATGTAGAAATGATTGATATTCAAAACATCAACGATGCATACGAACGAGTTGTAAACTCTGATGTGAAATACCGATTTGTAATTGATATGAAATCGTTAAAAAACTAAATAACAAGTAGAAAAAAAGGAAAACCCTGAAACAGCTTGTTGTTTTGGGGTTTTTATATTGTTACTTATAAGTTTAATCAAATATCTATCATCTAAAAGCGGAGCGGTCTCATGTCTTAGTCGGACACGACTAATTATTAATCTTGAAACAACTTTTTCTTCCGAAGTTCAAAGTTTTGGCCTAAATATACTTTACGAACCATTTCGTCATTGGCAAGGTCTTCCGGCTCGCCGTGTTTTAAAATACTACCTTCAAACATTAGGTAGGTTCTGTCAGTAATGGCTAAGGTTTCCTGTACGTTGTGATCGGTAATAAGAATACCAATGTTTTTGTCTTTTAATTGGGCTACAATGCGCTGAATGTCTTCTACCGCAACAGGATCAACCCCGGCAAAAGGTTCGTCCAATAAAATAAAATGAGGATCCGTTGCTAAGGCACGAGCAATTTCGGTACGGCGACGTTCACCACCACTTAATAAATCGCCACGACTTTTTCGAATATGACCTAACCCAAATTCTTCAATAAGTGACTCCATTTTCATGTACTGCTCTTTTTTGGAGAGCTTAGTCAACTGTAGCACACTTAAAATATTATCTTCAATGCTCAACTTTCTAAAAACAGAAGCTTCTTGTGCCAAATAGCCAATTCCGTTTTGCGCCCTTTTGTACATAGGGAATTTGGTAATATTGGTTCCTTCCAAAAAAATTTGCCCGCCATTTGGTTTTATCAATCCCACAATCATATAAAAAGAGGTAGTTTTTCCGGCACCATTGGGACCTAATAAACCAACAATTTCTCCCTGGTTTACTTCAACGGTAATTCCTTTTACTACTTTACGTCCTTTATATGATTTAACTAGACTATCGGCTCTTAGCTTCATAAGCTGCTATGTGATTTCAATTTTTTGTAAAGATACTTAAAATTAAAGTGAAAAGGATAACGTGTTTTCTTTCAGAAAAAAGGAAAGGTCCGGTCATTAGTTACTTCTGTTTGAATATTATACTTGTTCATTTTTTCCATTGATGAAAAAACGAACCAAAAAAATCTAGGCTTACGAAACTTTATCTAAATTTATTATTCGGTGTCTAAATTTTAGGAACTCGCTTTGAAAATTAGGGTCACTTTGTGAATTTTGCATGCTCACACAGCCTAAAATTGTAACAACACTCTCATTTCAAATTTTACGATAAATTTTCGATAGGCCGAAATAAGAACTTTTAAAAATTTAAATTTAATAATTCAAAATTTATTAGAAATCAACAATAATAGTAGGTTGGATTGATAGTTTAAGAAAGTTTAGGACGCTATTAATCTTTAGTGTTAATTGTCATTTAGTCTTACGTCTCAAATCTAATATCTCCTATCTAAAAACAAGAAAAGCCATATCATCGTATTGCTACCTTGATATGGCTCCTTGTGAAACATGTCGTTGCCAGCTCATTTTTTACAATGTAAAGCAAGTTTATTAAACCCCTGCAGCTGTGACGCGATTTCAACAGTCGAGAACAAATTTTTTAGAACGGTTTTGTACTATATAAATAGACAGTAAACCTAAAATTTGCCTCTACTTTTTTTAATCTCAAAACTAACTTTCGTGAGATTGTTAGCTTCTCGAACAATTAAAAAAAGATGTATAAAGAACGTTACTTTATGTTTTCGCAATGACTGTTACATCATTTTGATAGTGTAAATATAAAACCCTTTTTCAATTATACAAATAATGTAATCGGTTTAATATAAACAGTTTGCAAACATTGGTTATTAACATTTGTTCATAAAAAAAGCGACCTGAAATAGATCGCTTTTTTGTTCTTCTATAAAAAGAGAGTTTAGCTACGCTTTTCTCTAATTCTGGCTTTTTTACCAGTAAGACCTCTAAAGTAGTAAATACGTTTTCTACGTACGCTACCTGTTTTGTTGATCTCAATTTTTTGTAATGCAGGTAAGTTCATTGGGAAGATACGCTCTACACCAACTGTACCAGACATTTTTCTAATGGTGAATGTTTGGGAAGTACCTGTACCTTTAATTTGGATAACAACTCCTCTAAAAAACTGAGTTCTTGTTTTATCACCTTCACGAATTTCATAATACACAGTGATCGTATCACCAGCACCGAATTTTGGAAATTCTTTTTTAGTTACAAATTCGTCCTGAACAAATTTAATTAACGATTCCATTGTTTTGTTTATCTATAGTTCTTGTTTAAAACAACATACACGGTTTTCGCCAGAGGTTGGATTAAATCGCGTGCAAAGATAGCTTTTTTAAGGAAGTAAGCAAATAGAAATGAAGCAATTTTTAACAATACCAGAAAGTGCTATTTATTATTACCTAATAGGGTTGACAACTATAATTGATCTATTTTATTTTTAGTATTCGAATAATCACTAAAGTTCAATTAACAAAGTATACACCACAACAATCAATAAAAAGAGAAGACCTAACGCCAATAACCGCAGCGATCTGTTTACATTCCTGAATTTATAGGTTGCAATTTTTGAAATGATAAATATCTGTTGTCCCAACTGGTCAAATAACTCTTCTTCGTCCAAGCTTGTTTTATAAAAAATCCTTGAAAACTCCTTGATGTTTCCAAACTTGGTGACTACATCTCCAAAAAAGAACATATTTTTATCGTATTTAGCCTCAATTCTGGGCATAAAACAACGAATACTGAAATAAATGGAGGTTACCGTACAAGCAAACCACAATCCCAGGAGTACATACAACGGTATATCTTTTGACGCTTGAATCAACATAACGCCTATATTCTGGTAAATAAAATTCAGCAAGATTCCGTAAAACGAAAGGATAAGTCCCGCTTTTATTTCGGAAGCTTTTATGAGTCCAAATACATAATTGATGCTACCCCAATAATGATCTACCAATTCTTCGGTGTGCGAAGGTTTTTTGATCTGTGCTTCTATTTTCTGTGTTTTTTTTTGTGGGTCGTTTGTTTCCATTGATAATACATTTTAAATAGGTTGATCAATTCTTCTTATATCTAATGTCTCAAACCTCAGGTTGATTTTACTCCAAGACTTGATAAATAGTCATTGGGTTTGCTTTGTTTTTTAGTGAAATATTGCCCACTTTTTCACATCTAAAGGATTCTTTCACTTTGTTATAACAGGCTTCACTAATGATAATTTGGTTTTCTTCGGCGGCTCCTTGAAGTCTTGCAGCGGTGTTGACCGTATCGCCAATAACAGTGTAATCTAAGCGTTTTAAGCTTTCGGAACCGATATTGCCGGTAATCATATCTCCGCTTTTTATCCCAATGGACACCTTGGGTTTAAATTGTAGCTGTCTTCCAAAGGCTGGCAAACTATTTATCTTTCCACATACGGCCAAGGCAGCGTCTATAGACCGGTCTAAATGGTACTCGCCAGTAAAGACAGCCATAATTGCATCGCCAATAAATTTATCGATGTATCCTTTTTGTTCCATAATTTCTTTCACCATTACATCAAAATACGAGTTGATTAAAGTCACCACTGTATCGGCCGAAGCTGTTTCACTTATAGATGTAAAGCCACAAATATCGACGAACATAACCGAAGCTTCTATGGTTTCGTTGGCCATAATGATAGATTCAAACTCTTTCTTGCCCATAAAATTGAGCACATTTTCGTCCACATACATTTTTAAGATGTTATTTTCTTTTACGGCTTGCAATGTTTCTTTTAATAGCTTAGCGTGCTTTAAAGTTTTCTCCATCGTGAGGGTTAGGTCTTCAAAGTTGATGGGTTTGGTGATAAAATCGAAAGCCCCACGGTTCATGGCTGTACGGATATTTTCCATATCTCCGTATGCCGAAACGATAACCGATTTTATAAGCGGACTCAGTTCGTTGAGTTTGGTCAATAGGGTAAGTCCGTCCATTTCAGGCATATTAATGTCGCTCAACACAATGTCCATCTCAGGTTCGGTCCCCAATTTTTCTAGAGCGACTCTTCCGTTTTTGGCAAAATAAAACTCATATTCGCCTCCACGTATCTGTTTTCGGAACTTCTGCTTAATAAGCATTTCCAAATCTGCTTCGTCGTCAACTACTAATATCTTTGCCATGATTTCTATTATTTAAAAAAGTATTCGTTCACTGATTTTTCTCTCAATTAGATGAGCGTTCCTATTTCTTTTCGTAAGGATTCAAAATCAATTGGTTTAGTAAAAAACTCTTTAGCACCTGAATCCATTGCCTTGGTATAATTTTCGGTGTCGCCATAGGCAGAAATCATCGATACACTAATCGTTGGAAATTTCTTTTTAATGTGCTCTAACAATACCAAGCCTGTCATTCCTGGCATATTGATATCTGAAAAGACATAAACTACTTCCGGCGGATCTTGCTCTTGTAAAATATCTAAGGCCTCTTGACCAGAGAAGGCAAAAGTTAATTCCAGTTTGTTGTTCCTAATTTCTTTTCTAAATTTTTGACGGAACAAGGTCTCCACATCCCGCTCGTCATCTACTATTAAAATTTTCATGTTTATATATTTTTAGATTGGTAATTTAATTATGAATTTCGTAAACGAATCATCTCCTTTTTTCGATTCAACTTGTAAACTGCCACCGTGGGCTTTTATAATATCGTTTGTAATAGAAAGCCCTAATCCGGTGCCTTCAGTACCTCTTTTTGTTGTAAAAAAGGGCATTAATATTTTATCTTGAAGCTCTATAGGGATACCAAAACCATTGTCTCGAATCGCAATCATTACAGCATGGTTTTTTTCGAAGCTCTTGATGGTTAGTTTAGGCTGGTAGGTGCCTTCTGTGCTTTCTTTTTTGAGTCGTTCGTACATGGCATCAAAAGCATTATTACAAAGATTGAGGATAACCCGACTAATATCTTCGATGATAACTGGCACTTTACGGATCGAGGCATCTAACTGAAAATCTAAGGACACATTCATCGGCTTTTTTCCAGCACGCATACCGTGGAATGCAAGATTAACATATTCTTTAAGCATATCGTTTATCTGCGAAGCTTCCTTAATACCATTGCCACCACGACTATGTAACAGCATAGACTTGACAATACTGTCAGCCCTTGAGCCATGTTGATGTATCTTCTTTTGGTTTGCAACTACATCTTCTAGAATAGATTTAATCTCTTCCTTTTCATCACTTTTAGCGGTTTTTTTAAGTTCATCTAATACTTCATCAATAAGTTCTAAATTCAATTCAGAAAAATTATTGACAAAATTCAGGGGGTTCTTAATCTCATGAGCGATACCTGCAGAAAGTTGGCCTAAGGAGGCAAGCTTTTCTTGCTGAATTAATTGTTCTTGTGCAGATTCTAATTCTTTTAAAGCAATTTGAAGTTTCTTGTAGGCTTCGGCATTTTGCATAGCAACACCAACATTGGCAGCAATTGTTTTCAATAATCGCAAATCGTATTCATTAAAACGATTCTGCCTTTCTGTACTTTGAACACTAATAACACCTGTAGCAGTATCGCCAATAACGATGGGAACTCCAAGATATGATTGCACCCATTTTCCTTTTTTTTCGGCTTTGATTTCCTCATAGGCTCGTTCCATATCTTCATTGATGAGCAGTGGTTCTTTACTGATTATTATTTTTTCGGTAATTCCGTTGCCGAATTCCCTTGAATTTGCATCATCTTCGCCATACATATATGGAAAGTGAAGCATATTGGCCTTTCGGTCGTGGATTGCCAAATACACAATATCTGCATTAAACGTTTGAAGCATCTGATCACCAATCAGTTTTATAAGCGATTTAAGGTCGAGTTGGGAAACCAAGGCATGACTTATCTTGTTAACGGTGTGTAATTCGGTGGCACGCTGTTTTGTTTCTTCTAGAAGGCGAGCCGTTTCGTTAAAGAGTCGAGCGTTTTCTAAGGCTACCGTCATACTATTTGCAAGCGTACTTAATAGTCTTATATCAGATTCAGAAAAGGCATTTTCACTTTCCACATTCTGTAAACTAACGTAACCCCTTACTTCCTTTCCTGTAATCATAGGGACGTAGAGTGCAGATTTAGTAAATTGGGTGCCAGGAAGAACTGTTGGGACTTCACCCGTAATCGCTGTCCACATTTCATCTACATTTTCATTTAAATAGAGCAGCTTTTTCGATATGATAATTTTTTTTCGAAGCGTGTCAATGGGGCGTGGCTCTAGCGTAAACCTCTGGCCGTCTTCAAAAATATAGTTGAATTCTTCTAGACCTTCTTTGTGATTAAAGGTTGAAACGGCAACTACTTGAGCATTAAATAAAGATCGTATTCGTTCGCCCACCAATTCATAAATACCCTGCATATCCATCTCAGCAACCAAACCTTGCTGTACGCCGTTAATTACTGCTAGTTCTGCATTTCGTTGCTCCGCTTCATTAAAAAGTCTTGCGTTTTCTAAGGCGACGCTCATACTGTTTGCTAGTGTACTCAATAACCGAACATCTGAAGAGTTAAAAGCCTGTTCTTTATCAAGGTTTTGAAGACTAACACACCCCTTAACAACTTCTCCTACCATTAATGGAACAAAAAGCATGGATTGTGGCAATCGTGTGCCGGGAACAGCTACATTCTTTTTACCGGTAATTTTAAAGATTTGCTGATCCACATTTTCATTTACCAGAAGCAAGGAACGGTTTGTTATAATCCAGTTTCGTAAATGATTCAACGGCCTGGGCTCAGGGTAGATTCGTTCGCCATCCTCAAACAAATAATGAAAGTGTTCCATATTTGTATCATGGTCAAAAGAATAAATGCCGGTTACTTGTGCATCAAACAGATTTCGGATTCGCTCACCGACCAAATCGTAAATTCCCTGCATATTCATTTCGGCAACCAAACCTTGCTGCACACTATTGATTACAGACAATTCGGCATTTCGTTGTTCTGCTTCATTGAAAAGTCTAGCATTTTCCAGTCCAACACTCATACTATTGGCTATGGTCTCCAGTAATTTCACATCATTAGTTGAAAAAGCAAGTTCCCGATCCAAATTCTGAATGCTCACATAGCCAGACACATTGTTTCTAACTACCATTGGGACTAATAAAATTGATTTTGGCAACTTCGTGCCTGGAACAGCTGTTGCTGGCATTCCAGAAATTTTTGCAACCTTTTTAGGAAGATCTTTATCTATTAAAATAAGTTCTTTTTTATCGATCAAGAGTTTTCTTACGGCATCTAACTTTCGAGGTTTGGGGCTAATAAGTTCGCCATCTTCATATAAGAAATTAAAAATTTCCATTTGCTTGTCGTGATCTATGGTGTAAATACCTACAACCTGGGCATCAAACAAATCCCTAATTTTATCTCCAACCATATTATAAATTCCTTGCATACCAATCTCTTTGTTGATGGCTTCCTGTATGCTGTTCAACAAGGATAGTTCGGCCTCACGCTGTTTTAATTGATGCGTTAGGGAGTTCAAGTTGGTCTCCTCTGCTATATTCTTATTTGGTCGATTCATATAGAACTTTTAAAGGTTTGGATGCTTTTTTTGGGTCGGGTAATAAGACGGAAAATATAGTTCCTTCATGCTCTTCAGTTTCAACAGTAATCTCACCTCCATGCGCTTTTACAATATCGTAACTCATACTTAAACCCAACCCAGTTCCTTGCCCCGTAGGCTTGGTGGTAAAAAAGGGCTGATATATTTTATCTAAAACATATTTTGGGATTCCGTTGCCGTTGTCTTTTACTGAAATTTCAATTTTATTTTTCAATTTTTTTGTTGAAACCGAAACAGTTGGTCGATACTCTTTTATGTCTGAATTTTTTCCTCTTTCATCTTCAGTACTTCTGTTCAATCCTACTTTATTCTCTACAAGCCGCTCAGCACATGCATAAAAGGCATTGGTCAATAAATTTAGGACTACACGGCCCAGGTCTTGCGGAATTATTTCAATTTTTCCGATGGAATCGTCATAATTGGTTTCTAAAGTAGCATTGAAATTTTTATCCTTGGCTCGAAGTCCATGATATGCCAATCTTAAATACTCATCAACTAGTTTGTTAATGTCTGTTGGTTCTTGGATACCGCTACTAGTACGACTGTGTTGGAGCATTCCCTTTACTATTTCTTCGGCTCGCTTGCCGTGATGGGTGACTTTTTCAATGGTTTTTTTAATTTCTGAAGAAATGCTTTTAGCTTCTTCTATATTCCCTTTGTTGACTTCTTCGTTCATTTCGGCTAAAAGCTCATTACTCACTTCAGAAAAATTGTTAACGAAATTCAATGGATTTTGTATTTCGTGTGCAATTCCGGCGGTGAGCTCGCCCAATGATGCCATTTTTTCTGAATGAATAAGCTGTACCTGTGTGGACTTAAGCTCGGTATACGCTTTTTCAATTTCCTTCGCATGTTTAAGTTCACGTTGTATTCCTTTTTGATGCTCATTGAATAAAACACGCTTTCGCTGAAACCTATCCAAATAGAACAAACCGATAAAAAATAATAAAGCATAAAACAGATAAGCATACCAAGTGCGGTACCAAGGCGGGAGTATTGTAAAGTGGTACTCCAGTGGTTCGCTCCAGAGCCCATTTGGACTTTTGGCTTTTACCAAAAACGTGTACTTGCCTTCGTGAATATTACCAAAGCTGGCCGAACTGTTTTCGGTTATAGGATTCCAGTGTTCATCGTACCCTCGTAATATATATTGGTAGCGCAACAATTGCGGTCGTGTGGTTTCCACTCCTAAAAAATCAAAACTAATGTTGTTATTGGAGTAGGGGAGTTCCAAATTTTTGGGAATTGCGTAAAACGATTGAATGCTATCAAAACGGACGTTCCGGTATCTATGTACCATACTATCCAGAGTGCTTGTGGAGAGTTTTCTTTTAAAAGTGAGCAGCTCATCGGTAATATACGAAGGAGTAGTGTTGTTTTTTTCTGTTAAAAGCGAATTATTTTTTCGGCCCCATTCAAGACTGTGCCAGCTTATAAGCTCGTTGTTTATTTTAATGTTTTCAAGGAAAACTTTTGGAGGGGTGGAGCTTCTTTGGACGCTTCCGTAATCAAAACGCACCAATTTATCCCCGGTTCCTGCCCAGATTATGCCTTTTTCTTCTTCAAGCATACTCTCGTTGTTGCTAATGTCTTTAATGGAATACCCTGTGTTTTCATTATAATTTTCTATTCCATCTTTAGCTATTTTTCCCTTTTCTGAAGCAATACCTCCTTTAAATACAGTAAAACCTACATTGGTACCTATTACTATGTTGCCGTTGTAATCTTCTATAATGTGGTACACCACATCATTGGCCAAGCCTTGTGTCGTGCTAAAGTTTTCGAAAATGTTTTCGGTTTGATTGGCATCTATATTTTCCAATTTTTCAAGCCGTTCTTTTTTAATGACGGAAATACCGCCACCCCAACTGCCTATGATTATGTTCCCGTTTTTATCTTGTATTACCGATGAAAGTTTATTGTCTGGCAAACCTTGATCTTTAGTAAAGTTCATAAAGTTTTTACCATCATATCGGCTCAAACCACCTCTTGTGGCAATCCATAGATTGTCTTGGTTGTCTTCCCAAAACCCCCAAATCGTTTTGTGTACAAGGCCCTGTTCTGTATTGAAATTTCGAGACGATTTACCGTCAAATACGCCTATTCCGTTATTATAGGTTCCAATCCAGAGGCGGTTTTTAGTATCGTTATAAAGAGTGGTAATTTCATTAGCTGGCAAACCATTATTTACGGTGTAATTTATAAACGAGTTCCCAGTAAATTTACTTAGACCTGCATACCCTCCAAAATACAAGTTGCCCTCTTGGTCTTTTGCTGCAGCATATTGGGTATGCCCCAAAAGTCCATGAGTAGGAGTATAGTTTATGTAGGTACCTTCATAAGGGGTCTCATTTTTTTTCGTGTATTTTACAATACCTGCATTGGATGGAGCAAACCACATATTCCCGTCATCGTCCTGTGTGGTGGCATAAATGGCTTCGCCTGGAAGGCCTTGCTTATTTGTGTATTCCAAAACGGTCTGCCCATCGTACCTATCCAGTCCGCCACCATAGGTTCCAAACCAAAGGCTACCTGCTTCATCTTCTGTAATGCTATTTACTCTGTTAAATGCGAGAGCTTGTTCCTTGGTAAAGTTTATAAAGTTGTTGTTTTGTTTTTCATATTTTGAAACGCCTTCCATTGTGCCCACCCAAACGCTACCTTGGCTGTCTATAGTAACGCACGTAATATCGTTGTCCACCAAACCATCTGCAAGGGTGAGGGGTTTGAAGCTTTCTTCAAGTGAACCAGATTTTGCGGGTTTATATCTGCAAAGAGCCTGTTGGGTGCCTAGCCATATTGTTCCATTAGTATCTTCGGCGATGGCTATTGCCGTTTTGTTTTTTAAATTAAATTTTTCTGAAAAATTTAGCAGTTTACCGTTAGTAGCAAGTTTCCAAATCCCTTCGCTACCTGCAAACCATAATTGGCTTTGGCTGTCTTCCATAATATCATTTACGGGACTTTTCAAAACTTCATATCTTTTAAAAGGCTTTTGATTAATAATTTTATGGTTTGGATTGAAGCTACAAATACCTTTGTCGGTTCCTGCCCAAATAACCCCTTTGCTATCTTCTATTATTTTAAAAACATCATTGTCTGGAAGACCATCTTCAACTGTAAAATTTTCAAATGTTTTGCCGTTATACTTGCTTACACCGCCGTATGTGCCAAACCAAATGTTTCCTTTACTATCCTCAGTTATAGAGTTGATGAGATTATGAATAAGACCGTGTGCGGATGTGAAGTTGATAAATGCCTTCCCGTTATATTTGCTCACCCCGTTGCCAGAAGTACCAAACCATAGGTTACCTACACTATCTTTATAACCACAAAGAATACTGCTCATTGCCAGCCCTTGCTGGGTGTTGAAGTTTTGCATATCCACATAGAATCCTGCGGAAGTCTTTATGGGTTCGGGCCTTTGGGATAATAGAATAGTTTTGGGAGCTTGTAAATCGGAAAGTTTATTCACAACGGGTTTTCCAGCAGGAATAACTACTGGTGGTAAAATGGTATCGTGTTTTTCAAAAATGCTTTGTCCCTTTTGTGGTTGGTTTGAATTACAAGAAACGATTAACAATACCGCAAGGCTGAAGAAAATAATCTGAAATATGTATTTATTTGTTTTCATCGTTACTTTGGTGTATCGCTCTTTTGGTTTTGGTCTTTTTTTTGATGCAAGGGGAGCTCGATAATAAATGTAGTGCCTTTCTCTTTTTTAGTTTGTACTTTCAACTCTCCACTTTGCGCTTTTACAATATCATAACTCAGGCTCAAGCCCAACCCTGTTCCCTCTCCTGTAGGTTTAGTTGTAAAAAAGGGTTGAAATATTTTATCCAAAATATTTTGTGGAATGCCATTCCCATTGTCCGAAATTTTTATTTCAATTTTCTCTTTGTTTTTTTTGGTGCTGATGGAAACGGTAGGTTGATAGTATTTAAGATTTTGTTGTTTTTTATCATTTACCGCATAGAATGCATTGTTTAATAAATTCAAAATCACACGTCCCATATCCTGCGGAATTAAATATACTTTCCCAATAGATTCATCAAAATCTGTTTCTAATGTTGCGTTGAATGATTTATCCTTCGCTCGTAAACCATGATACGCTAGCCTTAAATATTCATCGGCCAATGCATTTATATCTGCATATTTTTTTTCATCCGTATTTTTCCGGCTGTGTTGTAACATTCCTTTCACAATACCATCGGCGCGTTTACCGTGGTACAGTGTTTTTTCTAAATTCTGAATAACATCTTTTGTTATAAATTTGACCTCTTCGATATTGCCACTGTTTAATTCTTCGAGCATTTCCTCGAGCAGTTCCATACTTATTTCAGAAAAATTATTGACAAAGTTGAGTGGGTTTTGGATTTCGTGGGCAATACCAGCGGTCAGTTCCCCAAGGCTTGCCATTTTTTCAGAATGGATGAGTTGCGATTGTGTAGCTTTAAGTTCAATAAGGGTTTTTTCCAATGTCTCTTTTTCCAGTTTAAGATTCTCAGCTTGCTCTTCTGCTTTAGCAACATCCATAAACCGCCGATAGGCTAGTTCAAAAACATTTCTAAATCTTTTTAGTATTTCAAGCTGTTGTTTTGTGATGGAATTGTAAGTGGAAATACCCAAATGTCCTTCTCCAATAGAATATAGATAGAAACAAACCGAACGGGCTTCAAGTAATTTTTTATCGAATGTTGAGGTTGTATTTTTTCTCCATGTAAGCCAGTCTTCAAATTCCTTATCCTTAATTTCTTTTTGGTATAAGGCATTGTGCGAGGTGTCCAGCTCATCGTATAGGTTTTGTATTATGGGCGAGGTTTCATACCGAGATTCCTTAAATATTTCGGCGGTGCCTTCTGTGTAAATGCAAACCAGGTAATTTTGATTGTCACCAAGGTTAATGACCACTTGGGCGTTGCGGATGTTAGTAAAATCTAAAAGACGTAGTTCGTTATATAAAGACTCTGCAACCTTGATAAGGTCATTCGATTTTTGAATGGTCAATGCCACCGCTCTCATTCGTTCCAGCGATGCTTCAATGTCTAGTTCAAATTCTGATTTAGTTAATGCCCGAGCTGTATCTTGAGCCGCTTTGGTGAGAACGTTTTTTTCTTCAGTAGAAACGTGTTCTATTGATTCAAAAAAATCTACTATTTTTTGAAGATTATCGTTCATTACTATACTATTTATTTACCAAAGTGACCTTTGGGTATTTTTTGTTAAGTATAATGAGGGACTTATGTTGTGGGGGATAGTGTTAAAGTTACTAAAAATATCCCTATAAATACTCCTTGATATACGTGACATTTTTAGTGAAGCTAACCAATAGTAACATAAAAAGGAAGTGGTTTTGGACAAAGACGTTTTAAAACTTTCCGAAGGGGTAGAAATGGTTACCGAAACAATAGAATATGGGGTATTTAAGAGGTTAAACCTAGGTGTAGACCTGACAATGTCATTTTTATAAAGAGCTTTATTATACGGGTTTCTTTTTCAAGAATTTAATAAACCCAAAAATCAAAGTTAGAATTCCGATGAAAGCAACTGTTCCAATCATTTCATGTGCCGAAAGACTTGATAAAAAGTATAGGATTATAGCAATAGCTAAAACGGGTACAGCCCAACCTCCTGGAATTTTAAATCCGCCAGTGTAATCTTTTTGAGATTTGCGCAGTTTCATTACTGATAGTGCGACGCCTAAATAAAGAATTAGCATCGAACTACTAGCGATGACTGCTAATTGTTCAAAACTGCCGGAAACAGCTAGAATAAAACCGATAGTTGCATATATAATGATGGCTATATGTGGCGTAGCAAATGATTTGTGAATTTTGGAAAGTGCCTTTATAGGGATTACCTTATCCCTTGAAAGTGCATAAACTATTCTTGGACTATTAAGAATAGTACCACTCATATATCCAAACATAGAGACGACAGCGCCAACAATTAAAAGCATATATCCAAAATGACCAAAAACCACTTTGGCAGTTTCAGCAAGTGGCGCCGCTTTAAAATTGGGTAAACTATCCCCTAATACACCTTGAGAAACGGTTTGAATTAACACGTAAACAACTACAACTGCTGTAATACTTATTAAAATAGCTCTCGGAATTGTGCGTTTTGGGTTAACAACCTCCCCACCAACAATAATTCCCGTTTCACAACCCTGAAAAGCAAAAAATAAAATAAGTGATGTTTCGCCTAATGTTTTGAGACTTGGCATATTTTGAAAATACAAATTACTTACGGAAACATCTTTAAAGCCAATAGTAATTAATAAAAGCAATGGTATTAGCTTAACAATTGTATTGAACTTTACCAAACCCATCCCTTGTTTTAAGCCAATCACATTGATGTAAACCAAGCCATAAAAAAGAATAAATAAAAATAAAAAGCGAGGCCATCCGTTTTCAAATATGGGGTATGCCGAAGCAATAACATTTACCAAAGCGTTAGAAACTGCGGCATCTGCAAACAGATTACTTCCAACAGCAAAAAAGCCCGCTACAAAGCCAGCATAATCTCCAAAAGCTGTTTCAATATAGGTATAGGGTCCGCCGGTGTTTGTTACTTTACTTCCCGCTTCGGCAAAGCAAAGCATAACCATTGCCATTAACAAGCCACAAAAAAGATAAGCAATGATGCTGGATGCTCCCAAATAGCTGGCTACAATGGCAGGTAATACAAAAATACCTGAGCCAATAATGATGTTGATAATGTTGGCCGAAAGGCCGAATACTCCAACCCTTCTTTTTAAACCTTCGTCTTTTTTAATCATAATTTCTCTTTATTTAAAAGAACCATTATCCACATCTTTTATAAACTTAATTAATCTTGCGAAATAAGTTTTTTAAAAGAGTAATGTTAAGTATGGTTTTCATACTGATTGATATTATTTAGTTTCATTCGCTTTTAAAACCCGCAACAGATTTCCGCCAAGAATTTTATCAATAGCTTTTTCGCTATAGCCTTTTTCAATCAAAGCTTTTGTAATCAATGGGTAATCGGTAACGTCATCCAATTGTTTTGGTGGTAGAAAAATTCCATCAAAATCTGAACCGATGCCCACATAATCCACGCCTACCAAATTGATGACGTATTCTATATGTTGAATTACCATATCAAAAGGTGCACGAAGAGCTTCTGACTCGTCAGTATATTTTTTGTATATACTTTCTTGAGCGATAAATGGATTCATCCCAGCTTGCATTAGGGAATCTATTTCAGCTTTGTGTTTTTCAAGAAAGGCGCTTTCCCTTTTATCAACAGTTGGATCAATAAACCCTGAATTAAAGTTTATTTGAATTACGCCGCCATTTTTTGCAATCGCTTTTATTTGGTCGTCTTTCAGATTTCGAGGATGTGGACAAAGTGTATAAACCGAACTGTGGGAAGCAATAATGGGTTTTTTGGTGGTAGCGATAACATCGTAAAACGTTTGTTCACCAACGTGCGAAATATCTACTAGCATCCCCAAACTGTTCATCTTTTGGACTACTTGTTTGCCAAAAGCTGTAAGCCCATTTTTACCTTCGGAATTTTTAGCACCTTCTGGATTGGTTTCATCGGTAGCACTTGTTGCCCAATCGGTGGAGTTGTTCCACGTCAGCGTGATATAGCGTGTGCCACGATTGTAAAGAGCCTCCAATTTTGATAAATCGTTTTCAAATTGATGACCGCCTTCCAAGCCAACTAAGGCCGCGATTTTACCTTTTTTCACCGCTTTTAAAAGCTCTTTGGAATTGGTGACTTTTACAATTTTATCAGGATTCCGTTTGATGACGGCATCCAAACTATCTATTTGTCGGTTGGCAAAGGCATACGGATTTACCTGTTCACCATCGCTAAAAACAGAAAAAAACTGAACATCTAAGCCGCCTTCTTTCATCCTATTGAGGTCGCTGTGGGTTCTACCTTTTAAATCGGTGTCAAAAATCAGATTCCGCTCCATTGTTTGGCTTAGAAAATCATTGTGAGTGTCAACCAAAATGGCTTTGTTATGAATTTTTTGATACTTCTGGGCGCTTAGTTGAAACGTTGCGAGTAAACAGAAGAGAAGTAATTTGGCTTTCATGTTTTGGTTTTTTGTATTGTTGTTTTATTTTTCACCTTTCAATGCTTGGTTTATCAACTTGATAAGTGATTGCATTTCCTTTTCAAATTTAGGATATGCGTCTAATTGTAGCGGATTACCACCAGCAACAAATCGAAACATATAATTTTCAAATTCTTTTGACCGCAACAAGTTTTTATTGCCTTGTTTACACTTAGCTAGATCTATTCCAATCGCTTTTGAAAATCCCATATCATCAATGAAGCTTCTAAAATCGCCGTATTGAATTAAGTAATTCTTGAGGTAATCAGTAGCTTCAGCTACCTGTTCTTCCTGTGACCGTACTCGATTAACTTTTCCCTCCCAAGAAGCAAGTAAACCGCTAATGCTGTCATTCCTTATTTCTTTTAATCCTCCAGAATAGATAATTTGGTTCAAGGCCCCATTTTCATTAAAGAAAATAATATCCTCACTAAGAACGGCATAAATTAATCGTGATAAATCAGGTTCTGTAAGATTATCTATCAGGCTATCATTATTCATTATATTAATAATTTTATAAGCATTGTCCAATGTGCCGGACAACTCCTCTTTTTCTGCCGAGAGTGATTTGAGGTTATTTGCCATCTCTCCTTTAATCTGTATCAAATAGTTTTCTTGTTGCTTTTGAATGGTGTGATCTTGCTGTTTTTTATTCAAATAAAGGGCAATTAAAATACCGATAACAACAAGGATTATTTCGCCAAAAGCGTAAAGCATATATTTCGAAAAACGATTCTCTTTTATCATGCGTTGTCTTATATGTCTGAAAAATTTAATCATGTAACAGCCATTTTATTGAGCTAAATAACCTTTAATGTTTCTTCTTAATCCTTGAGCTATTTCAAGGTACTTCCTATGATTTTTAATCACAATCTCATGTGAATTGCACTCTAACCGGATATGATTTCTTCCGCGTGGGCTCATAATGCCAGCTATTGCATTGTTTCTTCTTTCAACAGAGTCCTGCAAGTAGGGGATTGGAAAAGATATGTTGAACTCGAACTCAAGTCCTTCCAACTCTTTCACCCAATAAGCATTCAACGATGTCATCTCGTCATATTGAACTTTGTACAAGAGCGTACTCCAATCCAAGGTATGGGTGTAGTACTTATTAATCCGAAATGCCAATGAATCATTCGAACACAATTCGGAGATACCTAGATTCTTAGCTTTCTCATAACTAAGAACGGTCATGGTAAATGGACGTGCTGTACCATCGAATAGCTTGAACAAGGTGTCTGTGGCAGTGGTAGAGAAGTCTGATTTCCGCATATGACGTTCTAAAAAGTCCAACCTTGACACCGTAAAATCGATGGATCGGTTGAGGCCCGCAATATCTTGATCAAGATCTTTGACAATGCCTCTCAACAGCTCATTGCTTTGAGCCCTATTGACCCGTTCTTGATTCCAGTTGTTGATGCTCAAGGCAATTAAAATTCCAATAACAACAAGGATAATCTCGCCGATTGCGTATTTGAGATAGCGACTGGTTTTGCCTTCTTTTAGCATGTTTTTACGGATGTTTCTAAATAATTTAATCATCTTCTTTAAGTTTGGTCAACAATTCTTGGGTCTTTATTTTCTGTTTGTTCAGTAATCTATAATGAATAATTGCCAATTGGTATCTGTAATTTATCGCATTGATCATAAAAAGCTGTTTCTCGGGAATTTGCAAATTCGACCTTGTAATGGCTTCTAAATTAGCTTCATTTAGGCTCACAATATCAGTTGATATTTCGGCAGGAATATCTGATAAAATACCTTGAAACATGTTTCTTTCATAAAGGTCGGTCGATTGAATCTCAGTCAATTTGAGCATTTCGGGAACAAATACAGCATCGGTAAAAAGATTGTTATTTTTATTGATGACTTTTTCAATACGTTCCATTTCTTGGTAATACTTTATCAACTCGTTTTTTAAGCCATCATTACTGATAATATCGATATTTCCCGACGACAGCAATTCAATGTAAGTTGGATTGTTTTTCACAAAAGTCATCCGTGCCATTAGTTTGCCAATGGTGGCTGTAAAGGTACTGTCCACCTTAAATTCGTGATTTGCTTTGTAATAAATGATAATCGGTTTCGCAGCTTTTAGAATTTCAAATTCGAAAGCCATTTGTTGCTCTATGGATATGAGCTGCTCTTCCAAATCTCTTTGAATATTAGATAAATACACAGATTCCTTATGATGCTTAATCCGATTGGAATTCCAGTTATTGATACTCAAGGCAATTAAAATTCCAATAACCACAAGTATTATTTCGCCAATAGCGTATTTTAAATACTTTGAAGTCTTTCCTTCATTGAGAAGGTTTCGGCGGACATTTCGGAAGAGTTTTATCATAACTTGTTTCCTTTTGTACTAATAGCTTTTAGCATATTCCTTTTATGATTTACTTAATAGCCCGATACCGAAGCATCAAAATCGACATCCATTTTAGATATCGTGATGTCCAAAGATTCATTTTTGATTTTTTGCTTAAAAATCCGAAGCTGTTTCGGGATTATGCATGGTTGCAAATACTTTGTGTCCTGCACGACCAAATGTTAATGCTGTTTCAAGGCCAATGCCTTTGCTTGTTCCTGTAATGAGTACTGTTTTCATATTATTTTATTTTAATATTTTGGTTAGAATTAGTTTATTATTTCTCCACAGTTCCAACCAACAGCGTTGTACCCCCAGTTGCAAAATTGGTCAGGTCTGCAGCCATGGCCTGTCCTTCAGGAGAACCCATGGTCGTTTGCATAGCTTCTGGACTGGAGAACCAAAATTCCGCCATTCTGTAATAGGCAGCTTTTGAACCATCTGGAGCACTTAAAAATTTAGTGAGTTCAAGCTTTGTATGCCCTTTCATTTTTGCTGCTTTGGGCAAGTGGGTGTTGGCATAATAATCTTCAAATGCTGTAATGTCTGTTGGGGGTCCATACAAGACTGTTAGTTTAATCATGATTTTTTTTGCTTTAATTAATCTTTTATTTCGATTTAGTTTTTTAGTATTTATACTTCCATTTGTGTGACTCATTTAAATGAAACGAGTATTATTCTTTACTCTTCTCTCGGCAAACGTAAATCCTCTTGTGCAATTTGATAAACCAGTGCTGCAATTACAGTAGCATTGACCATTATATCACGCTCTGGAACATATTCTAAAACATCTAAATTGGTATGATGTGTTATTGTATTATAGTTTAGCGGATCTTGAATGATTTGAAATCCAGGTATTTTATAATAATCAAAAACATCGTGGTCGGTAAAATTTGTGTTTTCGATTGTAAGATTGTTGACGTCTAAATGTGCATACGGTGCCAACATTTGTTGAAAGATGGGTCTTGCCGCTTCATTGCCTTGTAAAAAGATTCCCCGCATTTGGCCAGCACCGTTATCCATATTTATGTAAGCCGAAATTTTTTCAACCTCTTTTTTTCGTGTCGTTTGCTTTACTTTTCCATAGTGGTTTTCGGCATAAGCTAAAGACCCTACATAACCTTGCTCTTCGCCACCCCAAAGTGCGATTCGTATTGTGCGTTTTGGCTTTATTCCTGATGCTTTTATAATTCGCATCACTTCCATCATAACGGCAGAACCTGCGCCATTATCGGTTGCGCCAGATGCTGAATGCCAAGAATCAAAATGGGCACCTATCATCACCACTTCGTTTTTTAATTTAGGATCTGAACCTGTGATTTCTGCTAAAATATTTACATTGTTTTCAGGTTTTAAATACAATTCAGAATCCAAATTAAATTTAATTTTTGGAGTAATTTGCCTATCGGTCAAGCGTTTTAATTTTCCGAAATTTTCAGGCGAAATAGCAAAATAGGGAAGTGGTTTCGCATCTTTTTCCCTAAAATTATAAGTACCACCTGGATGGATAACACCTGGGAAAAACGGTGTAGTTCCTAACATACCTATTGCACCTTCTGCTTTTAAGAATGCAAAAAAGGCATCATCCTTTCTCATAAAATTCGCAAAAAGAACTTCTAAATCTTCAATTAAATCTACATCTCCAATCGATGAACCTAACGGATTATTTGGAGCAGGTTTAATAGATTTTTCAGCTTCCTTAATTTGTTCTTCCGTAAAGCGAGTAGCAAGAGCTTCAAATAACATATTCTGTTTTGGTGCTGAACCAATTAAAACTGTTTTTCCTTTTAATTTTCCGCTCCATTGCTTTTTTACTTTTTCTAAATCATCATGATTTTCAATCCAAATTAAATCGCCGGTTTGCACTCCATTGGAGCTTTCCGTCCAAGCATACGGATAGGCTTGTATTTTCATATAAGCAGGTGAGGTCATTTCTACGTTAAATGATTTTACTTCCCAACCCATACAATCGTCACAATATTTTTCGAAATACACCTTGTCCATTCCCCAATTTTCGAGGGTTTTTTTAGCCCATTCTGCAGCAGTATAATATTGATCTGTTCCCGTTAATCTTGGTCCGTAAACATCAGATAAATCTGTGATAAGATTCATAACCTGTGATTTCTGAAAACCCTCGGTATTAATTTTTGAAAGTGCTTGTGGTAGGTATTGGCTGGCTGCAGCGAATCCTAAAAAAAGGAACGATACAATAAGAATTTTGGATAATATTTTCATGTGGTTGTTTATTTCTGATTAAATTATTAAATAATGTGAATGCTAAATTTTGTTGTTTTAATTTTTGTTGATCACTCTGTTTTATATACTTCCAATTCTATTTCAATCAGAAATTCAGGTAAAGCCAATTCTTTAACACCCAGCCAAGATCCAGTTGGAAATTGCTTTTTGTAGATTTCTGCTCGATAACCAGCAAATTCAAGAAATTTAGGCATATCTGTAGTGAACACATTTTCCACAACAACATCATCGAAGGTGCAGCCATAATGTTTTAGGATTTTATCTAAATCAGCATAACAGTTTTTCATTTGTTGCTCAAAATCGCCAACAGCGGTTGGGTTGCCTTCATCGTTCATACTCACGGCACCAGATATTTTTATGTTATTACCATTTTTTACCGCGTGCGAATAGCCATAGGTTTTTTCTATTTCTGGGCGTAAAAGAAAGTAGTCTGGGGTTTCATCTACAATAACAGTTTCAGTGGGTTCCGATTTTTCTACTGTTGTTGTTTCTGCTTTGGTTTTTTCGTTGCAGCTGGAGATTGAAATTGCTGCTACTAAAGCAATTCCTAATGTTAAAAACTTAGTTGTCTTCATTTTTTTTTGAATTATTTGGTTTCTATTTTTTACTGCTTCATTTCAACGCGAATAAGCCTTATAGTTTTGGTATCGCTTAAGTTTACAACCGAATGTGGTGCTTCAGGCTCTTTGTACATGGTTAGTGGAAAAGTTAAAGGTCCCGGCAGTTTCCGTGAATCAAAAATGATGTTACCTTCTCTATCAGAATCTGTAAAATAACCGGCTTCCTGAATATAGAGTACGCTTGGCCAACGATGGTGGTGCAAGGGCTCTATTTCATTTGGCTTAAGTGTAACTTCTAAGACTCTTACCTTATCATTTTCCAATACTACTTTGTGGTTGCTGGGCGCGGCAAGAACGGCATCCAGTTCGGCAGGCCAATCGGCTGGATTTCCTGTTTTATAAATAATGTTATTGGGGACTAATTTTTCTTGACTCAATTGCAAAGAAACCATTCCCGTAATAGCAGATTCATCTGTTCCGTGTGGATCTGGGTTTTGGGCTGTTGCCGAAACAATGCCAATCCATAGAAAGAAAAGGAGAGTATGTATATTTGTTTTCATGATTTTGTTTGGCTATGTGAGCTATGAGCTATGAGCTATGAGTGTGATACTTGATTTTCTTCAACTTCAACTTTAGTAAAGAATATTATCCAAAATCCAGCCCATGTTACGTTCTTTTATTACCACTTTGTTGTCTGTGGAAAAAACCTGTTGGATTTCCATTTTTAGTGCTGCCAGTTCTTGGTTTGAATAATCTTGGTGTGCAATAGCATCTTGTATTTTCTCTAAACTTTTATCTTCGTCATCACGGCAGAATTCTTCATATATTATTTCAAAAGTAGTTTTTGCCGTTTTTGATTTTATAAAGTTTAGTTCCTCTTCATCCTCCACTTGGTCCGCTTTAGCACAGAGCAGTAGGATATAAGTTTTAAGTTCTGTTTTAGTCCAGTGTGTTTGTTCGGGTTTCATCGCTTTGTTTTTTGGTATTAAAGAATATTTTGAGACTTTTTAAAGAAAAAGTGTATGGCATAGCACTGCCAAACCATACACTTATCTTCTTTGGATTAATTCCTTTCAGCAACTTTTACATTACCACTAATACCACTTAATTCCGGAACATAAATCCAAATCTCGGTTTCGCCACCGTTGGTAACTTCCATCCAATCGTTTAAAAACTGGTCCCAACTTCCGGCTCCGTACATTTCATCATATTTATTTGAAATGTCGTGATCTTCGCCCAACCATGCCGATTTTTCAAAAAATGAAATAACCGCCAGGTCTCGTCCTTCTTTGGTGCTGGAAAATTCATTGGTGTAAATACCATAGGTGTCTTCAGGCGATTTTGAGGTGTACACGTCGTGGATTTTTTTTACTAAGGCCATAGCTTCTTTGTATTTGCCTCGCTTTATGTCCCAAGTGTCCACCTCCATATTTTTTATAGTGAAATTCTTCGAAAATCTAGACAATTCTGCGTTAAAACGCCAGTAGCTTTGCGCGCCGCTATCTGCTGTTGTATATGGGGCAACGTTTGTATTCCAGTCAGCATCATGGCCTTCTTTTTGAGCGGGCCTGTTGTCTAAAGAACTCCAAGGGAATGGTCCCATGACCCATACATAACTTCCCGTGTTCGGCCCATTGGAAACCCAATACACACGTGCGCCATAGGTGCCTTCTCCGTGATATTCCTTGTTATGTGCTGCCAATCCTTTTTCAAACTGGCTTACTTGCGCAGGGTTGGGGGTTAATAGTGCATTTTCAAATACACCGTATTCGTTGCTGTTTTGCGACAGTGCCAAAAAGGGCACTAAAAGCGCTAATAAAAATATTTTTTTCATAATGTTAGTGTTGTGCCAACATATGGTTGGCTGGTTAAAATTGATTTACTTGGTATTGTCTTCTATAGTTGTTCGGAATAACTATTCAATGTTTCTTGTACTGGTCTAAACTGAATTCCCAAATCGTTTCTTGCCATTGTGTTTTCATATACTACGCTTGCTTTGTTTTTTGGGGTTTGGTGGTTCAACATCAAGTTCAAATCACTAATGGGATAGGTTTCGCTGCTCAACAAATAGTTTTTGCCGTGCAATCCAGAAATTGTTGCAGCTTTAAAAATGGCTTCTGCAACATCGATAACATCTACTATGGCAAATTCTGCATTGGTGTCATAGAGCATTTGTACAAATGGATTGGGGGCAATGTTGTTTTTAAACAGAAATTGCAATCCAGTTGAAGTGGAATCCTCTCTATTTGATAAAGATTTACCCATAACACCCACAGGCGAAACCGAAGTGATTTCAAAATGCAAAGTAGGATGGTCTTTTGTAAATTTTTCAACCGTTTGGTTGGCCATAAACTTGGCCTGCGCATAGGGATGGCTTTCGGTGTTAATGTATTTTTTATCGTTTTCATTAAAAGTGTCTGTTGGGTTTTTTCCGTGGGATGGTAACGGGAAATTGGTGTTCCACGCTGCTACCGATGCGATAAAAACCACTTTTTCAATACTCGGGGTTTCGCTTATGGCTTCAAGAAAATTTTCGGTCCCTTTGATGGTGGGATTAAAAAGTTCTGTTTGTGGATCTTTAACGTCTAATTGAAAAGGGGTACCGCCATGGATAACAAGTTCACAATCGCTGATAAAATCTTTTAGAACTTCCAAGTTTTCCACTCGTAGTGAGCTTATGTTGAGGTTATCCGAATTTTCAAGATTAAAAAGGTGTTTGTACTTTTCACTCTTTTTAATATCGGTTACCGAAACCTTTACATTGAAACCTTTTTTCAAAAATTTCTTAGTAATGTAGCTTCCTATAAAGCCCGCCCCACCTATGATACCTACTGTTTTCATAATTTTTAAATTAAATGGTTTTACAAGTTTCTAAAACCAGTGAGACTTGAAATATTATTCATTTTCAGGATTGGACTCTTCATTGTTTGCCGTTTCTTCCATCTCCTTCATTTGAATTTCCTGCATATCCAACATGATTTTAGATGGGTCCCAATAGCCAAATTCTTTCACAATTTTACCATCCACAAAACGGGCGGTTATGTGGACGGGAATAGAATAGGTTCTATTGTTCGCTTTTAGGTTTCCTTCCCAAAGGCCCCAAAAATTCACCCATGTTTGGTTTTTGTCTGTTATTACCATTTCGTATTCAGATTCTTTGTCCACAAAATTCCAACTTGCGAAAAGTGAGGCGTCTTCTTTATTACTAGCAACCAATTCTGACAGTGTTTGGCCTTCCGTTTCAACCACATTGTTCATTATTTTTACTGTATCTGCATAATGACTGGCCAAGGCTTTCCAGTCTTTTTTTTCGTAAGCATCGATCACTTTTTTGTAGGTGTCAATTTCTGGTGATTGTTGGGTGTAGCGTTGTTTTACATTACTTTCGCAGTTACTGAAGAGGACTATTGCAAGTCCTAAAAGGAATAATTTTTTCATAATTTTATTGGTTTTAAACCTCCCCGTTTGTTGTTTGATAAAACAGAGAGGCTAATGGGTTTTGTTAATTAATTCTTATTCATTTCAGGCATTCCCGTATAGATTTCATCGGAATGCATCAAGAAATATTTATTGAACTTTTTAAAGAATTCCTTTTGGCTGGCTTCATCTGGCCATGCTTTTTCCATAAGCTCTCCCTGAATGGTTGCAGCTTCATCAATATCGTTCCAGTTGGCATATTCGGTAATGAATGTAAGATCTCGTGAATCTGTACCAGACAGATGACGTAGCACACGTTCGCTCACAACCTTATTGTTTGGAATCACAACTTTTTGCTGAAATTCTTTTAGCAATGTGTTGAGTTCTGCATTGCTGCCATTTTCGGGAATCGTTACCTTCCAAGTGGTCACTGTGTAAACCGGACTTTCTTGAGCATAATTGGTTTGCCATGCAAAACAAGCAATGAATAAAAAGATTGCTACATGTAGTTTAGTTGTTTTCATAATTTTTGATTTATATGGTTTGTATTAAATCGTTCCCCGAAGTAACGACACAAATGCATTGAAAACAAGTGAGTTAGGATGAAGGGGCTACTTTTCTTTCCGAAGGGAAGCTTTTAGTTGCCGAAGCTAAATGAGGATTGAAGTAGAAAATGTAAATATTGTAGATAGAACACTATACAATAATGGTATATCTCTGTTTACAGGGTCTGTAAACGCTTCAATAGTTCCGTTCGCATGGCCTTGCTCATTGGGATGGCTTTTTTTGAAATGACTACGTGGGTGCCGGCAATTTCATCTACGCAGGTAAGGTTGATGATGTAGGATCTGTGAATACGCAAAAAGTGTTTTGCAGGAAGTTTTTCATCCACATCCTTTAGAGGCATTACCAAAAGATATTCTCGGTCTTTAGAAAAAATACGGCAGTAATTACGATCAGCTTCAATATAGTAAATATTTTTGGTGTCTATTTTTACCATTCGTTCTTGATGGCGCACAAAAATACGGTCGCTTAAAATAAAAGGATCAGGTTGTTTTTTTTCTGAAATTTGACTATTTTTTGAGAGGTTCCTATAATTAATACGTTCCACTGTCAATTCAATCACACGTTGTAGATCCAATTTTTTAAAAGGCTTTGAAACGAAGCCGTAAGGATGGGTTTCTTTGGCACGATTAAAATGGGCTTCGTCGGCATTTGCAGTAAGATAAATGATGGGTATATTGTGTTCTACCTGCATTAAAAGCGCAGTTTCAACTCCGTCTAATTCACCTTTTAGCTGTATGTCCATTAAAACAATATCGGGGACTGCTTCTTGGATGTGGTGCAGTGCTTCTTCTCCTCTGGGTAAAATACCTGTTACGTCATAGCCCAAATCACTCAATTGTAGCGAGATATTAGCGGCGATGACCATTTCATCTTCAACAATCAATATTTTAACAGGATCTGGCATTAGGCTATTTTATAATTTTTGAAGTTAAAAAAAACAGTAGTACCTTTTTTATGGTCTTCAGAGAGCGTTCCATTGAGCTGTTGTGTTAGTAATTGTATTAACTGGGTTCCAAATCCTGTTCCTTTAGGTGTGGAGCTTTCAGTTTTACCAATTCCATTGTCTGACACCTTTAACTGCAAATCGTTGTTTTCCTTTTTAAGACTAATGTTTATTTTTCCTTGGGTTCCTTCTGGGAAAGCATATTTTAATGCATTGGTTAATAATTCATTTACAATTAACCCAATAGGTACTGCGGTATCTACATCTAAGTTCAACTCCTCCATAGCACATTCTATTTTTACTTTATCATCTGCATTGAAAGTGTCTAAAACCCCTTCACTCAAATTGATAAAATAGTCTTTCATTTCAATAGAACCTAAGTTGGTGCCTTGATACAGTTTTTGATGAATTATCCCCATACTTTGCACTCTGTTTTGACTGGCGAGCATAGCTTCTTTACTGGCCTTGTCGGTAAGTTGAGCCGATTGTAACGCAATAAGACTTTTCACCATTTCTAGATTATTTTTTACGCGATGGTGTATTTCTTTTAGTAAGAGTTCATTTTGCTTGTTTTTTGCATCTAATTCGGTGTTTAACAGAGAAAGAGCTTTTCGTTTTTTACGTATATTTTTCATGGTGAAAAACATTCCGAAGAGAATAATAGCAAGAAGAACTGCAAGACTTACATAAAGGATTTGTGTTCTTTTCTGATTTTCAATTTTATTTTTTTGATTTTCAATTTCAATCCTATTTTGGGCTGTTCCATATTTAACGTGAAGTTCGCTTTCAATTCTGGATGTGATTGAAGTTAAATAATCTGCATGGCCTCGCTCATAGAGCTCATGATACTCCAAAGCATTTTTATAATCACCCAACTGTCGATATATATTTGAGACGTGCATGTAGTTTTCCCAAAGGTTTTTAGTATTGCCAGTACGTTTCATTATCTCTATGGCCTTTAAGTTGTAGGGTAAAGCTTCGGTGTACTTTCCTTGAAGTAAAAACACATGGCCAATATTTGCTGTAGGAGGCATGGTATATTGCTCCAATCCCATTTTTTTTGCGCCTTCATAACAAAGGTTGTAGTTTGCAATCGCCTTATCATATTCTTCTAGATACTTATAAATGTTTCCGCGTCCGTTATAGCAAGCTAAAAGAGGAGCACCAGTTTCACCAACCTTTTTATAGGTCTGTATAGCTTTGTTCATATTTTTTAAACTTTCTTCTAAGCTAGAAAGGAACAATTGATTTTCAGCCAACCTTCTGTAGGATAGCGCTATATCTTTTTCATAGCCGTATTTTTCTTGTATTGAAATGGCCTTCTTGCAATATTCTGCTCCTTCTGTGTACCTGTTTGAATAATAAAACAGATCTCCAATAGAAGTATAGCACCTTGCAATACCTTGTTGATCGTCCATTTTCTCATAAAGATCTAAAGCTTTATATACAGCTTCTGAAGCTTTTTCGTAAGCAGCAGTACTGCCGTAATTCGCTTTTAGTAAAAGATAGGTTTCGGCTAGCTCTTTATCTAATCCCTGTTTTTTATAAACCGAAATGGCTTTTTTAAGGTAGACTATGGAAGAATCCAGTACCGTATGGTTTTCGTGCCAAGTTGCCAAATCGATATAAGCACTTGCCAATTTTTTAGGGTTGTTGTTCTTTTTTGAAACCGCTATGGATTTCTGAAAAGATTCATATTCCAAAATGGAATCGCTGATAATGGGAACTTGAATGTCGCCATTGCCAATATTTAAGTTAATTGTATCCCCTTGTGTTTTGGAAGAATCCTGGGGGAGACTTCTCCACGAAACGCAAGCTAATACCGCGAACAGTAGTAGTGGTTTCATTGTATGGTGATTGTTAGTTACTTATAAAGATAGTTTCTTTTTTAAAAACTACCCTAGGTATAATCACGTAAATTTCAGAATACTATAAAAAAACTATGATTTTAATTACTCATCCAAAAGGTCTGGACGTAATTTTTGTGTGCGCTGCAGCGCCTGTTCTTCCCGCCATTGTTCAATTTTTGGGGTATTCCCGCTAGTTAGAATATCGGGGACTTTCCATCCTTTATATTCTGCAGGTCGAGTGTAAACAGGGGGTGCTAAAAGATTATCTTGAAAAGAATCAGTTAATGCTGAAGTTTCGTTTCCTAATACACCGGGGATAAGACGTATAACGGCATCGGCAACTAAAGCTGCACCTAACTCACCACCACTTAATACAAAATCACCTACTGAAATTTCCCGCGTTATAAATTGATCACGAACCCGCTGATCGACACCTTTGTAATGACCGCAAAGAATAATGATGTTTCCTTTCAAAGATAATTCATTTGCGATGCTTTGATTAAAAGTAGTGCCATCGGGTGTCATGTAAATTACTTCATCGTATTCTCGTTCGGCTTTTAATTTGGCAATGCACTTGTCAATAGGTTCAATCATCATGACCATTCCGGCACCGCCTCCATATTGGTAGTCATCTATTTGCTTGTAATTATTATTGGAGTAGTCTCGCAGATTATGTAAGTGTACAGAAACGATGTTTTTATCAATGGCACGTTGTAATATGGAAGCTTCAAAAGGGCTTCGTAATAAATCTGGAACTGCTGTGAGGATATCGATGCGCATTTATGAAAGGTTAGCTATTTATGGCTTCAAAAATACGGTAAATTATGAAGAATTAAACCTTCAATGAATAATGAAACTTATGTTCATCTTTTACCCAACCCATTTTTTCATATAAATGTTGTGCAGGATTATCTATTTCGGTTTCAAGAGAAAGTCCAATGCAGTTTTCTTGTTTAGCAAAAGCTACGGCTTGTTTTAATAATGCTTCGCCTGTTCCCATTCCTCTGCTTTTTTCTGAAACGAAAAGATCATTCAAAATATAAGCACGTTTTCCTTGAACTGATGAAAATATAGGGTACAATTGTGTAAAACCGATAGCTTGATCGTCTGAAGAAAAGGCCATAAAGATAACCGAATCGTTTTGCCGAAAGCGTTCTTTTAAAAATGCCTTGGCTTTTTCGGGATTGTCGGGTTGTTTATAAAATATTCGGTATCCATTAAATAATGGTACTAACTGATCTAGTTGTTGTTCGGTGGCTTTTAGAATTTTCATTTTACGAAATTAATTATCATCCTCTTCTTTTTCTTTTCCATCGAAAAGACGTTTAAAAAAACCATCGGTCGTATCATTTTTACGTTCTTCCCGGCGCTTTTCTCTTCTTTTTTTTCGAAGTTCTTTTTTCTCTTCTTTGGTAAGGTTGGGGTCGTTAAAAGCGTCTTCAAAATCAATATCATCATCCACTTCGCCTTTAAAGGCTTGTATCCATGCATTTTCAAAAATATTGAATATGGTTGGCCAAACTCCAGACTCTACATTATTTAAGTCGCCTTCGAGAGGTACGCGTGTGGCGAGGGTATCGGTTCCTTGATTTTTCAGGATAAATTTAAAAATACCGACAAAGCCTTCCCATAAAACACCTAGAAAGCCATCGTCTTTTCCAATTAACTTAGTGTCTGTCAACAAAGGTTTTACATATCCTTTTAAATAACCATCGGCAATGGCGATTTCACTGTAAACACCAAATGTTCCTTTATCAAAATCTAGCCCGGCATAATGACGGGTAAAATCATTAAGCGCAGTAGCATCGGCATCTTCTAATGAAAATGCAATATCCATATCGGGAATTTCTTTGATGAGATTCATATTTCCGTCAAGAGATACCTTTCCTTGTCCTATCGAAACTCCTGTTGCGGTAATAGGTGAGGGGAGTACTCGGTTTTTTTCTACTACATTCCGAAGGTTTTTTGCCTTTAAATCTAGTTGGTTTATATACAAGTCTATATTTGGGTCTGCTTGTAACTGCACGAAGGCTAATTTTCCGTCATAAACTTCAAAATTATTTATTTCTAACGGAACGATATCGGTTAAGGCTTTGGTCCAATCGTCTACGTTTGGTTCGCCTTCTGCTGGGGTTTGCTTTTGGTCTTCAAATACATAAATAACCTCTGGATTGTACATGATAATCTCACTAACTATTTCCCCTTTAAAGAGTGACTTCCATTCTATGGAGATGTCATTCTTCGGAAATTTTAAAAAAGGAACTTGCGTATCGGCAGTTACTTTATCTAAATACATGCCATCAATAACATACGCACCACGATACAAGGCAAGGTCAATGTCTTCTACTTGGCCATAATATCCGGGAATATCTGCTAAAACATCGTTTATATAATTTTTTATTAAAGTAGGTAGGTATATCCTAAAGGCAACCAATAGGATTATAATGATAATAGGTATGGTGTATCGCTTCTTTTTAAAGCCGCGCCTTTTTTTCTTTTCAGTCATTTCTGAAGGTTTTGTATCAAATTTCAACGAAATGTGACTGATTTTCAGTTAATGAAGTCATAAAAAAATCCCGCACGTTGGCGGGATTTGATGTAATTGAAACTTTTTAATCAATTAATAATACGTATAGCGTCTTACTTCAGCAATATACTTAGCTAAGCGAATTACTTGATGACTATAACCATATTCGTTATCATACCAAACGTACAATACGGCATTTTTACCGTCTTCGGTTACGATAGTTGCATTACTATCATAAATTGAAGGAGCCGATGAACCTACAATATCACTTGATACAAGTTCGTTGCTCAATGAGTATTTAATTTGTTCAACTAAATCACCTTCTAGGGCATATTTCTTCATAATAGAATTGATGCCGTCAACCGATGTTTTAGATTCCAATTCCAAATTTAAGATCGCTAACGATCCATTAGGAACAGGCACACGAATGGCGTTTGATGTTAATTTCCCTTCAAAAGAAGGTAATGCTTTTGAAACGGCTTTTCCCGCACCGGTTTCAGTAATAACCATATTCAAGGCAGCAGCACGGCCTCTTCGGTATTTCTTGTGCATATTATCAACCAAATTCTGGTCGTTGGTATATGCGTGAATGGTTTCTAAATGTCCGTGAACCACACCTAATGAATCTTCAACTGCTTTTAATACAGGAGTGATGGCATTGGTAGTACATGAAGCTGCAGAGAAAATATCTACTTTTTCAGGATCGTGTTCCGTATGGTTAACACCGTGAACAATGTTAGGAACCCCTTTGCCTGGCGCTGTCAATAATACTTTTGCAGCACCTTTTGCTTTTAAGTGTCTAGACAACGCTTCGTGGTCTCTAAATGCTCCGGTATTATCAATTATTAAAGCATTTTCAATACCATATTCTGTGTAATCAATATCTTCTGGAGCGTTTGCTGAAATAATATGAACAGTCGTTCCATTAATCACCAACGCTTTGTTCTCTAAATCTACACGAACCGTACCAGGGAAATCTCCATGAACTGAATCGTTTTGCAATAAAGAAGCTCTTTTTTCAAGTATGGTTTGGTCTACATTTCCACGAACTACAATAGCACGCAAACGCAATTGGTTTCCTTGACCGGTACGTGTCATCAACTCTCGAGCTAATAAACGCCCAATACGACCAAAACCGTACAACACAACATCTTTAGGAGAGATGTCTTCTTTTTCCTTTGCGTTTTTAAGTTTATCACTTACAAAGGCAATAGCATTTTCATACTGGTTGTCTTCAAGGTGATATTCGTATGTAAGTTTTCCTATGTCCAATTTTGCCGGTGGTACATCAAGCGTTTTAATTGCCTGAGCTATTTCAACGGAATCAAAAATTGAAATTGGTTTTTGTACAAATTCGCCCGCGTATTCGTGAAGGTTTAATATTTCACTTACGTTGCGGTCTATTAACTGGTTGCGAAAAAGAACCAACTCAATAGATTTGTCGTACCAAAGGTCACTAATAATCTTAATAAATTCTACGGAAGCCTTACGGCGGTCGGTTTGAAAAGAAAGCTCTTTTTCATAAACTTCATCAAAGCTCATGGTTGTGTTGTTTAAGGGTTTAAAAATCGCTGCAAAAATAGGTATTTTCTTCGGTTTGGGGAAGTTAATATTAACCTAAAACAAACACCCCTTGGGTAACCGTGGTTTTACAAGGGGTGCTTCTTTAAAAATCACAAATGTATTATCTAAAGATAAATGAGTTTAATTCACCTCGCTGATTTACAAACGTCATTTTAATAGGTGCATTAAAATCACGGTTGTTTATTATGCGTTTGGCATCGTCTATATCTTCTACAACTTCGTCATTTATTTTAGTAATAATAATGCCTTCTAGATTATATCGAGCCATATCTTTACTCAATGCTTTTGAAACAATAACCCCATTATCAACACCTCGTTGTTTTAAAAGAGCTGAATTAGCATTTTTTACTTCTAACCCAAGGTTTTCAATTTCAAAAGTTTCTAATTTAACCAATGTGACTGGTATATGTTTTTCTCTTCCATTGCGAAGTATGGTTACATCTACTACATCATTTGGACGTTTAGAGCCTAGATAACCCGATAAATCTGAAAATTTACTTACTGAAAGACCGTCCATTTTCTTGATAACATCGCCTTGTTTCAGGCCGCTTTTATCGGCTCCGCTTCCTTTTTCAACGCTAGCTATATATACACCTTGTGTTTCATCTATGCCTAAATCCCTGGCAACATTTGTATTTAAAGTTCCACCATTTATTCCTAAAATGGCACGTTGTACATTACCAAACTCCATGATATCTTCAATTACTTTTCGGGCATTGTTGGATGGCACCGCAAAGGAATACCCAACATACGATCCAGTTTCAGAAGTAATAGCCGTATTAATACCCACTAATTCACCTCGAACATTCACTAAGGCACCGCCACTATTACCACGGTTTACAGCAGCATCGGTTTGTATAAACGATTGTGGATTGCTGTCAAACTGGTTTAAATCTCGTGCTTTGGCACTGATAATTCCAGCAGTTACGGTAGAATTTAAATTAAACGGATTCCCAACGGCTAAAACCCATTCTCCTAATTTTACATTGTTTGAATCTCCAAAAGGAATGAAAGGTAAATCTTCGTCAGCGACAACTTTAATTAAAGCGATATCGGTTTTAGGATCGGTGCCTATTAATTTAGCTTTATAAATTTTGTTGTTATTTAAAGTTACTTCCAGTTCAGAAGCATTTGCAATAACATGGTTATTTGTCACAATATAACCATCGGGCGAAATTATTACACCACTACCAGCACCAACGACAGCACGGGGCTTTCCGCCACCGTTAAAGTATTCCGTCATATTGGTGGGTTGTTTGCTTATTGTTGTATTTTTTACGTGTACAACAGCGTGCACCGTTTTTTCAGCAGCTTCGGTAAAATCTGCGTTAGTACTGCTAACCGGTGAATTTGAAAAGTTGGTAGGGATAAAGTTATTGACACCTTCTTGAGAAGTGGTCAGGGCAATTTCTTGGTCAGGTTCAACGAAGTACTTGTAGCCACCTAACGTAACAGCGCCGGCAAACAGCGCAACAGCTACTAATCTAATTGTCTGTTTCATTTTAAAACTATTTTTTATAATTAACTAACATGATTAAAGACGATTATATTTTTCTGAAATTTCATTTTTAACGTGTATTTAACAAGAATTAACTATACTCTAGCGAAAAAGCTTTTAGTACCTTTGTCGCCATGAAATTTCAGTTTTTTAAATATCAAGGAACCGGTAACGATTTTGTCTTGATTGATAACCGTCAATCAATTTTATCCAAAAATGATACCAAACTGATTGCTAGACTTTGTGACCGAAAATTTGGCATTGGGGCCGATGGATTGATCTTGTTAGAGAACCATGCTACTGTAGATTTTAAAATGGTGTATTTTAATGCCGATGGAAAAGAAAGTTCTATGTGCGGCAATGGAGGAAGATGTATTGTTCACTTTGCAAATTATTTAGGCATTATTGAAAGTAGTACAAAATTTGAAGCCATAGACGGTATGCACACCGCCAGCATTGAAAACGATACCGTTTCGCTGAAAATGAACGATGTTTCAGAAATTGAAATAAATGACAAGTACCTTTTTCTGAATACAGGTTCGCCGCACCATGTTGAATTGGTCGATAATATCTCAATTTTTGATGTGTTTTCAGAAGGAAGAAAACTTCGGAATGAAACATATGGGGAAGAAGGAGCCAACATTAACTTTGTAGAACAACTTTCAGAAAACACTTTTTCCGTTAGAACATATGAAAGAGGAGTGGAGGATGAAACACTGTCTTGCGGTACTGGAGTTACAGCTGTTGCTATTGCAATGCATAAAAAAGAGTTAACAAAAAGTGATAGTGTACAGTTAAAAACCCCGGGAGGGAAACTAATAGTAACATTTGAAAATAATAAAGATGGATATACCAATGTCCATTTACAAGGTCCTGCCATTAAGGTTTTTAAAGGAGAATGGGAATGACAACATTAAAAGGAGAAAAAATATACCTTCGGGCTCTTGAAACTTCTGACTTGGACTTTCTCTATCTTTTGGAGAATGACGAAAACGGCTGGGAAGTAAGCAATACCACAACACCTTTTTCTAAACATATTTTAGAACAGTATTTAGACAACGCACATCGGGATATTTACGATGTAAAACAACTACGTTTGGTTATTTGCACTATTATAAAAGAAGAAACTATTGGGTTTGTTGATTTGTTCGATTTTGACCCTAAACACAGTAGGGCAGGGGTTGGTATTATTATTTTTTCAGAAGAAAATAAAGGTAAAGGATACGCTTTTGAAGCCTTGCAATTAATTAACCAATATGCAGTAAAGCACCTGAACATTCACCAGTTGTATGCTAACATTACCGAAGACAACCAGCAGAGCATAAAACTTTTTGAAAAAGCTGGTTATACCGAAAGTGGTATAAAAAAAGACTGGATTAAGTCTGGGAAAAACTATAAAAATGAACTATTTTATCAATTAATTCACGATGTACATTAAAAAAATATTATTGGCCGTTGTGCTTTTGGGCTTAGTTGCTATGGGCGGATTTGCTTGGTATGTTTACAGCACCGTCTTTTCACCTAATACAGCATTTAATAATGAACAGGCCCATATCTATATTCCCACCGATGCTACCTATCAAGATGTGGTTTCGGAATTGGAACCCTTATTAAAAGATATGGACGACTTTACTGCTGTTGCTCAAAAAAAAGGATATGCAAGTAATATAAAGGCTGGTCATTTCATTATTAAAAAGGGGATGAATAACAATGATATAATTAATACCATTCGCAGTAAAAACATTCCTATTAAAGTAAAGTTTAATAATCAAGAGCGTATTGAAGACCTGGCCGGAAACATTGCCAGACAAATTGAAGCCGATAGTTTGTCTTTATTGAAGTCAATGAAAGATTCCGTTTTTTTAAAAGAAGCCGGACAAACCGAAGAAACAGCCTTGGTTTTATACATACCAAATACTTATGAATTTTACTGGAACAGCAGTGCAGAAACCTTTCGCGATCGAATGAAAACAGAATACAACCGCTTTTGGAACGAAAGTCGCACCCAAAAAGCAAATAAATTAAATTTAAACCCTGCTCAAGTAATGACTTTAGCGGCCATTGTTCAAAAAGAAACCGCTAAAGTTGAAGAGCGACCTCGTGTTGCGGGTGTTTACGTTAATAGACTGGAACGTGGTATGCCTTTACAAGCAGACCCAACAGTAATTTATGCTAAAAAACGAGCTGAAAATGATTTTGATCAAGTTATTAAACGTGTTTTATATAAAGATTTAGAACTGGACTCTCCATACAATACCTACAAATATGGAGGCGTGCCCCCAGGACCAATTGCAATGCCTGATATTTCTTCTATTGATGCCGTATTAAATTATGAAAAGCATGACTACTATTATTTTGTAGCGAATACGCAGCGTTTTGGCTATCATAAATTTGCAAAAACATTAGCACAGCACAACCGCAACAAAGCTGAATATGTTCGTTGGATTTCACAGCAAGGGGTGAATAGATAATATTATTTTAATTGTATTCAAGGTCCAGTTTTGTTTTACAGAACTGGATTTTTTTTGTTAAACCTTTTTAAAACAACAGGTTAAACAATGTTAATTCATCTATCACCTCTACAAATACCTTTATATTAAATATGGTTGAGTTTAATTTCAACACGTAAGAAGAAATAAACGCTCTTTGATATACAGATTTCATAGAACTTATGGCTGGCACATTATTTGTTAAATAGGTGTCTGAACTTAAGGCTATTACGCTTACGCACGAAGTGTAAGCGCAATAATTATAATTTTTAAAACTAAGTAAAACATGAGAAAACGTTTTATGAAATTGTCTGTGCTACTGCTTGTAACTATATTTTGTGTTACAGGTTTTTCTTCGAAAGAAGAAATGAAATACAGTAGTCCTATATTTACTACGGACGTCATAGGGGCATCATCTTATGTTCCTTATAACTTTGAAGTAAATATGAATCCCCAACAGAATATTCCCTTTGTTGGGAAGTCGTACCTTGGCTTTTGTGAAGACCTCGGCTTTAGTGAAAGCAGTGGTAATTACAAGGCTGTTAATAGATTAGGTTATTTGGGAAAATACCAGTTTGGCTGGTCTGCTCTTAATTGGGTCGGTATTCATAATAAACGAAAATTTTTAAATTCTCCATTATTACAGGAAAAAGCGTTTGAAGCGTTGATTTCTAAAAATAAATGGGTTCTTAAAGATTATATCAATGAATATAAGGGTCAAATTATAGATGGTATTAAAGTAACCGAGTCTGGTTTAGTAGCAGCAGCCCATTTGGGAGGGGCAGGAAATGTAATGAAGTTTCTCGATACTGATGGGAAAGTGGTTTTTAAAGATGCCAACAACATTCCCATTACAAAATACATGCAAACATTTGCAGCGTATGATGTATCATCAATCCTTCCAGATAACAACGCCACGGCGACATTATAATTATTGAAAAAACCAGGTAGACAAGCCTGGTTTTTTCATTTAACAAACTTTAACAGTTTAATTATCAGATTAATAAAAAAGGTGTATATTTGCGCGCTGAAAATAAGAGTGTGAAATTTCTCACTCGAACTTTTAAATAATGAAAAAAAACATAGCAGGATTATTAACCGTACTTACTGTAACAGCATTATTTTTTAGTGGATTTACCACAAAAAATAATGTGGATCTTTCCCACTACATTTTAGATGATGAAGTGATGGATTATAACGTTCCTAATAAAGAGGAAATGATAACCTATACCAAGCCTGTTCCTACCCCCAATTATTCCTTATTTTTAGGAAAATCGTATGTGGGCTTTAAAGAGGCTTTAGGTTTTAAAGAATCGCGGGGTGATTACACAATTATCAATCAATTTGGATATTTGGGTAAATATCAGTTTGCATCTGCAACTTTAAGGATGATTGGTGTTTATAATCCAAATTCCTTTATAAATGATTCCCGTTTACAAGAAGAAGCATTTACTGCCTACACAGCAAGAAACAAATGGATTTTGCGCAGGGACATCAAACGTTTTTCTGGAAAATACGTTAACGGAGTTAAAGTGACTGAATCTGGTATCTTAGCAGCAGCACATTTGGCTGGTGCCGGAAATGTGAAAAAATATTTACGAAGCGGCGGAACTATAGGATTCAGTGATGCTTTTGGAACTTCTATAGGGTATTACCTTAAAAAGTTCAGTGGGTACGACACTTCATTTATACTTCCTAATAGAAAAGCTAAAGTGCTTTAAACACACTTTTACTTTTGAATAATAAATAAAGTGGGTCTTTTATTAAGATCCACTTTTTTGTTTTTCCAGTTTTCGGCGGTGTCCGTTTTAATAAATTCTGAAGGAAGTGTAATATCACAGGCCACACATATTTTGGTTTGCGGGTGTAATGCAGTAGTTAAACTTTCCAGCATCTGGTTATTTCGGTAGGGCGTTTCAATGAACAATTGAGACTGTTCGTATTCCAAAGAAAGCTTCTCTAGCCGTTTTATTGCAGTCTTTCGTTCTTTTTTATCAATAGGAAGATACCCATTAAAGGCAAAATTCTGTCCATTAAAACCACTAGCCATCATCGCCATTAAAATAGAAGAGGGGCCTACTAACGGAACCACTTTTATGCCTTGTAAGTGAGCTTGCTCTACAACACCAGCACCAGGATCTGCAATACCAGGGCAACCAGCATCGCTTATAACTCCTACATCAAAACCTTCTAGACACGCGGATAGCATTTGAGGTATTTCACTTGCATCTGTAAATTTATTTATGAGTTGAAATTTTAAATCTGGTTGCGATTTTCGAGGAACAATACTTTTTATAAAACGTCTTGCGTTTTTTTCATGCTCAACAATATAATAGTCAATGTGTTCAACTGCTTTTTTTACTAATAATGGTAACACCTCTAAAGGCGGAGTATCGCCAAGCGTACAAGGTATTAAATATAGGTTTCCTTTTTGGGGTTGTATAAGCTTTTTATTGTATCACTAATTTTTTTATGATTTCGTTTCCACTTTCTGAAATAGCTTTCACAAAATACATGCCGTCATTGAAATTTGTAACGGAAATCGTTTTAGTTGCTGTGGGTTTATTTTTTTCAGAATAAATAATACTTCCTTTTACATCGATAATGGTTATTTCAGAAAATAAAATATTGCTCGCTTTTAATGACACTGTGTTTGATGCTGGGTTGGGTAATAAGAAAACATCTGAAACTTCATCAATATTTGAATTTGAAAGAATTTCTCCTCCTTCAATTTTATAGATATCACCACCAAGGGCGACAGCATACAGTTCACCATTGACATCTTCTCCAAATGAAACCCAGTTTTGCTGAATATCCAATTGTTCTACAATAGTCCCTGATTGATCAAGCGTGCTTATAGTTCCGTTACAATAATCGGCAAATATATAAACTCCTTGTATGTCGGCATATACATTCCCCCGGTAGACATATCCTCCTGTTATGGAACAATTTCCACTTCCTGATCCAGAAGAATATTCAGCTATTGGGAATGTAAGTTCGCTTTGTGGTGGGCAATTAGAGGTATTAAAAGGGGCTGAACCCTCATAACAGCGCCAGCCATAATTTAAACCAGCATCGGTAGCGGCAGCTTTGTCAATTTCCTCTACTTCATTTTGCCCTACATCGCCAATCCAAATATCACCGTTTAACGAATCAAATGAAAATTTCCACGGGTTTCTAAGTCCGTATGCCCATATTTCATCTCTAGCATCAGGATTTCCAATAAAAGGGTTGTCCGAAGGAATCGAATAATTTTCTGTCCCATCTGGATTATCTATATCGAGACGAAGCATTTTGCCTAATAGTAAAGTGAGGTTTTGTGCATTGTTACTCGTATCGCCACTACCTCCCCCATCGCCTGAAGAAATATACAAATATCCATCGGGCCCGAATGCTAAACAGCCACCATTATGGTTACCATTGGGTTGATTGTAGTCTATAATTGGTAACTCTGAATTTGCATCTGCTACATCGACATTTGAGGCGCTTACACTAAATCTAGACACTTGTGTGTCACCATTGATATCGGTATAATTCACGAAAAAATAACCATTATTTTGATAATCGGGATGAAAGGCAAGACCTAAAAGACCACGTTCACCACAACAAGAAACTTGACCAGAAATATCTAAAAAAGGTGTTGAATTGATTGTTCCGTCAGGGTTTATAATTTTAATAATTCCGTTTTGCTCTACCACAAATAGACGATCGTCACCTGCGTGCTGAAGATTTACAGGACTATTAAATCCATCCTTAAACAGTTCGATGGTAACTTCTTGAGCGGTAATTTGGGTAATAAATAGAAATGCGAGGAAGTAAGGGAAATATTTTTTCATGGTTTTCATTTTCTACTAAAATAACGAAAACCATTTAATAAATACTCTTAAATACGATTTGCTATTTTTTCACAAGCTTGATTGAGCATGTCATATACCTTGTCGAAACCACTGTTTCCACCATAGTAAGGATCCGGCACATCAACATTTTCACCTGGGAAAATTTCTTCAAGTATTAATTGTACTTTTTGTTTATCTTCTTCAGTTTTGGCAAGCTTCAAGACATTTTCTTTATTAGAATTGTCCATCACAAAAATATAATCAAACTCCTTAAAATCTTCTGTTTTAAATTGCCTTCCTTGCTGATTGGTAATGTCTAAATTATTTTTTTTAGCAACGGCAATGCTTCTTGGGTCAGGTTGTTCGCCTACGTGCCAATGTCCGGTTCCGGCAGAGGTTACATAAATATTGGAGGTGTTTATTTTAGATTTCAAAAGGCCTTCTGCCAAAGGGGAGCGGCAAATATTTCCTAAACAGACCATGATTACTTTTGTTTTCATTTTTTCAGCAATTATTCAGTTTACATTCACTTAGTAACGAAAATAAGTGATTGGTTATTGAAAGTAGGTTAGGGGGATGTTAAAAATCCAGCTATTAGGCTGGATTGATACGATTATAAAGTTAATTTTTTATTGAGATCTTCTACATACTTCCGGAACTGTTTATCAGTGCTCGAAAGATTATTGACTGTTTTACAAGCATGTAATACCGTTGCATGATCGCGTTGTCCTATTTGTGACCCTATAGAAGCCAAAGAAGCTTTGGTAAGTTTTTTAGCAAAGAACATAGCCAATTGACGTGCTTGAACAATATGTCGTTTTCGAGTTTTGCTTTGAAGCGTATCCACATCCATTTGGAAATAGTCGCTTACAATTTTCTGAATGTAATCGATAGAAACTTCTCGTTTGGTATGCTTCACATAGTTATCAACAATCTTTTTAGCAAGATCAATGGTAATATCCTTTTTGTTGAAAGATGAATGTGCAATCAACGAAATAATAGCACCTTCCAATTCACGAATGTTTGTTTTGATATTGTTTGCTAAAAACTCAATAATATCTTCTGGCATTTCTACACCATCACGATATAATTTATTTTTGATAATTGCCACACGAGTATCGTAATCTGGATGATTTAATTCAGCCGACAACCCCCACTTAAAACGAGAGAGTAAACGTTGTTCAATATCCATCATATCGACAGGCGCTTTGTCACTCGTTAAAATAACCTGCTTTCCGTTTTGGTGTAAATGGTTAAAAATATGGAAGAAAACATCTTGAGTTCCTGCTTTTCCGGATAATAACTGAATATCATCAACAATCAAAACATCGATTATTTGATAGAAATGAATAAAATCGTTTCGGTTGTTCTTTTTAACAGACTCAATATATTGTTGTGTAAACTTTTCCGCAGAAATATAGAGAACTGTTTTTTCAGGGTACTTATCTTTAATTTCAACTCCAATAGCGTGTGCAAGGTGTGTTTTTCCTAAACCGACACCACCAAAAATTAACAAAGGGTTAAACGAAGTTCCACCAGGTTTGTTAGCTACAGCCATTCCAGCCGAGCGGGCCAAACGGTTACTTTCTCCTTCCAGAAAGTTATCAAAATTATACGAAGGATTCAATTGTGATTCAATCTTTACATTTCGAATCCCTGGAATGATAAATGGATTTTTCAGTTCAGGGCTTTTGTTCTTTACTGGAACATCAATTTCCTGAGATTGTAAATGACTTCGGTTTGAACTTGGTATTTTTTCGGTAAAAGGTTGCTTGTTACCATAGGTGTTTTCCATTCTAATAACATACACCAGTTTGGCATCTTTACCCAATTCTTTGGTGAGAGCAACTTTCAGTAATTTTACATAATGTTCTTCTAACCATTCGTAAAAGAATTTACTGGGCACTTGAATGCTCAGTGAATTATCTGTGAGTTTCACTGCATTTATAGGTTCGAACCACGTTTTATAAGCCTGAGAAGTAATGTTATCTTCAATGAAGGACAAACAATTGTTCCAAACCGATTTTGCAGTTTTGCTCATAGTTACTGTTGAAGTAATTAGTTTATTTAATTTAGATTTGGCTAAGAAGTAAAAAACAAGAGTATGTTTTTTTCAGTATCTTAACGGTACAAATATGTGAACAAAAAAATGAATAAAAAAACACAAAGGCTATTGAATTATTAGTTTTTTTTGTGCATACTCTAATACGGATAAAACTACAAAAAAAGATTGGCACCTAAGGCATAAAACTATGAAAAAATCCCTTACAAAAATACGCGTGCGATATGGCGAAACCGACCAAATGGGCGTGGTATATTACGGCAACTATGCACAATACCTAGAACAAGGACGAACAGAATGGCTTCGTGAACTAGGCTTTTCCTATAAATGGATGGAAGAACATGATATACAGCTTCCGGTTGTTAACTTGAATGTGGATTATAAACGTCCAGCGAGATATGACGACTTATTAACAATAACGACTGTCTTAAAAAAGACACCAACAGTCAAAATAGAATTTCAGTATGAAATACACAATGAAGCTAATGAACTTTTAGTGACTGCGACTACGACTTTAGTTTTTATAGACACTCAAACCAATAAGTTGAGAAAAGCGCCAGATTATTTATTGAAAAGACTTGAGAAGGAGAACTAATCTTCTATTTTTTTAATGGTAATTTTATACGTGTTTTCAAATAGTTCGAAAATACGATTTGCTTCTTTTTGACGAACGGATATCTCTATTTCACAGGTTAACTCCATTTTTTGATTGATGATGTTCAGGTCTTCATCTTTTATAATGCGCATTACGGTATTCATCTCGGGGTATTCAAATTTCAGTAAAAAGGTTTCGTCAATCGTTCTTTTTACAATTTTTGAATTTTCCAAAGCCATTTGAGCCCCTGTTTTGTAAGCTTGAATTAAACCGCCGACACCCAATTTGGTTCCGCCAAAATAACGTACTACCACAACTAGAGTGTTTGTTACATCGAACGATTGTAGTTGTCCGTAAATGGGCATTCCGGCACTGTTTGAAGGTTCACCGTCATCGTTGGCTCGGTAGGCTTCGTATTCCTTACCCAGTTGCCATGCGTAGCACCAATGGCGTGCTTTGTGGTGCTTGTTTTTTAGCTCTTCTATGTGTTCTTCAATTTGTGCTTCATTTTTAACGGGAAAGGCATATCCGAAAAATTTACTGCCTCGATCTTTAAACAAGACTTCTTTTGAAGGTTTTGTAATGGTTTTATATGTGTCTTTTTCTGAAGAAATAGTTGTGTGTTTTTAATATTAAATTATAGTGTCTTAATTACTTTACGCTTTACCATTTTGCCAAAGCTACCAAAAAGATACTGATCACGGCAAGGATAATTCCAATCCAGTTTTTCCGTAGTAGTCTTTCTTTAAAAAAGGTAATTCCCAATAGTGTAGATACCATAACAATGGCTACATTATTAACCGTAAAGACCCCTGAACTTTCTAATATATCACTGCGTAAGGCTTGTATAATATAGTAGATTGAAAAATAATTAGCAAAACCCAAAGCGATACCGCCAATAATGGTTTTAAATTGAAATGAAAACGTCCCTCTTATCTTTTGACCGATTAGAATCAAAATTCCTATACACGCTGCTGCTGAAAAAATAATAGCTGAAAATAGTGCGACCTCATCTTCAGCCACCATCGTATCTTCCAAATATTTTATACTCGTATCAATAAAACCACTACCTAAGAAAACCAATAATGGATAGATTAAATTCTTTTTTTGAATGGCGATGCCGTCCTTGGTTTTTATAGAGGCCAAATACACGGCAACCAATGCTAAAATTATTCCTAAAATCTTTAAAATCCCTAAGCTTTCTTTGTAATAAACTAAGCCGAAAGCAATAGGAATAACCACACTCATTTTTGTAGCTACTGAAACTACCGACAATCCACTCTTTTGGGTTGTAATGGCCATTAAATTGAAAATAATGATAAACAAAGCGCCAAGTCCTAAGGTGTAGTAAAACCAAGGTTGTTCTGGTACGTGAGCCAATGTCAGGTCCCCTTTATAAAAAAATAACCCACATGAAAAGGCAACAATATAATTGACTACAATAGCGTGCAGCGTATTGATTTTAAAACGATCAAAAAGTTTAAATACCACAAAAATTAAAGTGGAAGAGAGAATGCTAAAGAGTAGAGCTGTCAAGTAGCGTTGTTTTTAAATAGTTGTAGTGTATCGTTTTGAAGGTTTTCTTCAGAAAGTAAAGAGATATTCGTTTTTTGCTCTTCTGAAAAACTAGGGACTTTTACACCGCTTCCAAAAATAGAACTTCCAGTAAATATATAAGCTTCATCCCAAAGGTTGTCCTTAATAAAAGTATTTATGGTTATACTTCCGCCTTCAATAATCACTGATTGTAGGTTGTATTTATACAACACGCTACAGATTTGTTGGGCTATGTTTTTTTGAAAATCAACAATTTCAAAGTTAATGTTTTCTAATGCTTCTCTCTGTTCCTCGGTAATTATAATGGTAAGAACCTTTCCGTCCATAACGGAAGCTTCTGGCGGAATTTTCAAATTTCTGTCAATTATAACTCGAGTAGGAGACGTGCCTTTCCAGTCACGTGTTGTTAAGCTAGGGTTGTCTTTTAAAACAGTATTGGTTCCTACTAAAATAGCCTCTTCTTCTGCTCGTAATTTATGTGTTCGTTGGCGAGAATAGGTGTTGGTAATCCAAACAGGTTTTTGACCTGTAATATTTTTTGAACTAGTTGAAGGTTCAGCAGGTGCAATAAAGCCGTCTTTTGTCTGTGCCCATTTTAAAATAATATACGGTCGTTTTTTATTATGAAACGTGAAAAAGCGTTTGTTTAAATTAATACAATCATCTTCCAAAATTCCGACAGTTACATCGCAACCAGCCTCTATTAATTTTTTTATACCGTTTCCAGAAACTTTAGGGTTGGGGTCGGTACTGCCAATTACTACGCTCTTTATTCCGTTCGCTATAATTAAGTCGGCACAAGGAGGTGTTTTTCCAAAATGGCTGCAAGGTTCTAAGCTTACATATATGGTAGCTTCTTTTAAAAGGTCTTTGTCAGCAACACTATTTATGGCATTCACTTCGGCATGCGGTTGTCCGGCTTTGTAATGCCAACCTTCGCCAATAATTGACTGATTGTAAACAATAACGCTTCCTACCAGCGGATTTGGGTAGGTAGTCCCCAGTCCGTTTTTGGCCAAATCGATGCAGCGTTGCATATATTTTTCATGTACCTTCACGCAGTAAAAATACAAGGAATTGCTTACATGGACACACCAATTATTCGTCTTATTGAAAAGAATGATAATCCTCAAATTGCCAGTGTAATACGTTCGGTTTTTGAAGATATGAATATTCCAAAAAAAGGAACGGCTTACGAAGATAAAGCCTTAGATTGTATGTATGAAACCTATGATAAAGACAAAGCTTGCTATTTTGTGGTGGAAGTAAACGGTACTGTAATTGGAGGTGCCGGCATTTCAAAACTCGATAATTATGAGGGTAATGTGTGCGAACTACAGAAAATGTACTTTTTGCCTGAAGCAAGAGGAAAAGGCTTAGGCGCAACTATGATAAAAATGTGTTTGGTAAAAGCGCGCGAATTCAATTTTGAAAAATGTTATATTGAAACCATGCCAGATATGACAGCTGCTCAAAAACTTTATAAAAGTGTTGGTTTTGAGTTTTTAGACAGTCCTTTGGGAGATACTGGTCACCATTCTTGTCCGGTTCATATGTTGATGAAACTTTAGTGTTGAAGAGATGAAATTAAAAGAGCTAAAACTTAAATTTACTGAAACGCTTTCAGAAGTTTACCCTTCAGAAGAAATACAATCTTTCTTTTTTATTCTTTCTGAAAAATACCTGAATCTTGCTCGCGTACAAATAACGCTTGAAGCAGATAAAGAAATTGGTTCGACTACCCTGAAAAAGTTTGAAACAGCTTTAGAGAGGCTAAAAAAACAGGAACCTATACAATATATTGTAGGTGATACGGAATTTTATGGGCTCACTTTTAAAGTAAATAAAGACACTTTAATACCTCGACCAGAAACAGAAGAACTGGTAGAGTGGATTATAGAAGATTCTGTTTCAGAAAAAAGTAACGATTACAGTATTTTAGATATAGGGACTGGTTCGGGTTGTATTGCTATTTCATTAGCAAAAAAACTTTCGGGAGCTGCTATTTCGGCATTAGACTATTCATATGAAGCATTGAAAACTGCTGAAGAAAATGCAAAGCTAAACAATGTTACAGTTCAATTTTTTCAAGAAGATATTTTAAAAACGGGAACTCTTCCACAGCAATACGATGTAATTGTTTCAAACCCGCCCTATGTTCGTGAATTAGAGAAATTAAAGATGCAGAGCAATGTTTTAGACCATGAACCTGCATCGGCATTATTTGTAAGTAATTCAGATCCATTATTGTTTTACCGAACTATAGCAAGGCTTTCCTTACGTTATTTAAAGCCAAACGGAAAATTGTACTTCGAGATAAATGAGTACCTTAGTAAAGAATTAATCGAATCTTTAAAAGATGAAGGCTACCCAATTATTAAATTAAAAAAAGACTTTAGAGGAAAAGACCGAATGCTTCAATGTAGAAAAAGTAAGTAATCTTTTCTGCTTTAAAAAATAATCAAATGAAAGAGTTAACTAAAATATGTGTTTTCTGCGGAAGTAGTGACGGAAACGATACTGCCATAGTAGAAGCTGCAGAGAAAACAGGGAAACTGTTTGCCGAGAAGAAGATTACATTGGTTTATGGTGCAGCTAAAATTGGAATTATGGGTGTTTTAGCTAAAACTACGTTAGATAACAAAGGACAAGTAATAGGTATAATTCCTGAATTTTTAAAGAAAAAAGAGGTCGTACACCTTGGCCTAACCAAACTGCACACCACGAAAAACATGCACGAGCGAAAGCTAAAAATGCACGAGTTAAGTGATGGCTTTATTGCTTTACCTGGTGGGATGGGAACCCTCGAAGAGCTTTTTGAAATCATGACATGGTTGCAACTGGGATTACATCAAAAACCCATTGGCTTGTTAAATGTAAATGGTTTTTATAACGATTTGCTCAAGCTACTTGAAACCATGGTGCGAAAAGGTTTTTTGTCAATGGATAATTATGAGCTGCTTTTAGTAGATACCACAATTGAAAATTTGTTGGAAAAAATGCATAACTTTAAAGCACCGGATATTCCGCATTGGTTAAATAAAGACCGAACGTAAGAAACTCCTTTCAGATTAAAATTTCCTTTCTATAAATATTAGGTATATCTTTAATAGCTGCTAATCAGCGGTTTATTATGGGGTCTACTAAAAAGTATTTTGCAGAAGCATTAGGGACGTTTGCCTTGGTGCTATTTGGATGCGGTGCAGCTACAATTGCCAGCGTTTCAGAATCAGGTCCCGAAGGAATAGGCTTGTTAGGTATTTCCTTGGCTTTTGGCTTTTCGCTTGTGGTTATGGTGTATGCCATTGGTCCAATTTCCGGATGCCATATTAATCCAGCTGTCTCTATAGCGATGATGGCTGCTAAAAAATTGTCAGTCAAGGATACCATTGGGTATGTAATTTCACAATGTATTGGGGCAACCCTTGCAGCAGCAATCTTGTATATTATTGTTATTGGTAGTGAAGGTTTTGACATGCCAGAATGGGGGTTGGCTAGTAATGGTTGGGGTGATGGGTATTTGGGCGAGTACAATATTATTTCAGCGTTGGTAACCGAGTTTATTCTTACTTTTTTATTCCTTTTAGTCATTTTTGGCACTACTGCTAAAAAAGCATCTCCATTAATGGCTGGATTGGCCATTGGTATTTCACTAGCATTAATACATATGGTAGCTATTCCTATTACGGGAACATCGGTAAATCCAGCGCGTAGTTTAGCACCAGCTTTATTTGCCGGGGGAAAGGCCTTAGAGCAACTCTGGTTGTTTATTCTAATTCCAATTGCTGGGGGTTTATTTGCTGCTATTGTGCGAAACCTTTTTTTAGAAGACTAAATTTTTCTAAAATATTCTGTAAGGCAAGAAGTGTCTATTCTATATATTTGTTGGTATGAATACGGAACAGCAAATCAACCAGCTTCGTGAGGAGCTTCGCAAACATAATTACAATTATTACGTAATGGATAATCCAACCATTTCAGATTTTGAATTTGATCAAAAACTGAAACAATTACAAGGATTGGAAGAGGCTAACCCAGAATTTTATGATGCAAACTCCCCTACATTACGAGTAGGAGGGCAGATAACCAAAAATTTTGAAACCGTTGCGCACGAGTATCGCATGTATTCGTTAGCTAACTCCTATTCAAAAGAAGATTTAGAAGATTGGGAAACACGTATAAAAAAATTAGTTGATGGTCCAGTTGAGTATGTTTGCGAACTTAAATACGATGGTGCATCTATTAATTTAACTTATGAAAATGGAATGTTGCAAAAAGCTGTAACACGAGGTGATGGGTTTCAAGGGGATGATGTTACCACCAACGTAAAAACCATTAATTCCGTTCCGTTAAAATTACACGGCGATTTTCCACTAAAGTTCGAAATACGCGGCGAAATTGTCTTACCATTTGAAGGTTTTGCACAAATGAATGCCGAGCGCGTAGAAGCCGGAGAGGAACCGTATCGAAATCCACGGAACACGGCTTCCGGGAGTTTAAAGCTTCAGGATAGCAGTGAAGTAGCTAAGCGCCCGTTGGAGTGTTTGTTATACAGTATTAAAGCAGAGCGATTACCTATTTTTACACAATTTGAAAGTCTTGAAAAAGCACGAGAATGGGGTTTTAAAGTCCCTAATGTTGCAAAGCTGACCAAAAGCATTGATGAGGTGTTGAAATTTGTAAATTATTGGGATATCCATCGTCATGATTTGCCATATGAGACTGATGGAGTGGTGATAAAAGTAAATAGTCTTTACCAACAAGAAGAGTTAGGTTACACAGCCAAAGCTCCACGTTGGGCTATTGCCTATAAATTTAAAGCCGAACAGGTTTCCACAAAACTCAATACCATCACCTATCAAGTAGGGCGAACGGGAGCCATTACCCCAGTTGCTAATTTAGAACCTGTTGAGTTAGCGGGAACTATTGTAAAACGGGCTTCGTTGCACAATGCTGATCAAATTGAAAAACTGGATATTCGGGAAGGTGACACTGTGTTCGTAGAAAAAGGAGGCGAAATTATCCCAAAGATTATAGGAGTTGATTTTACCCAACGCGATCCAAAATCTGAGTCAACAATCTATAGAACTACCTGCCCAGAGTGTGACACTGAATTGAGAAGAAAAGAAGGTGAAGCGCAGCATTATTGTCCCAATACAGAAGGTTGTCCGCCACAGATTATCGGTCGTATTCAGCACTTTATTTCCCGAAAAGCGATGGATATTGAGAGATTGGGAGGCGAGACCGTTGCTTTATTGGTTAATAATGGTTTAATTAATAATTACGCCGATTTATACGATTTAAGTAAAGAAGATGTGCTTCCGTTAGAAAGAATGGCAGATAAAAGCGCTGATAACTTGGTAAATGGAATTGAAGCTTCTAAACAGATTCCTTTTGAGCGGGTTTTATTTGCTTTAGGTATTCGCTATGTGGGTGAAACAGTCGCTAAAAAACTGGCAAAACATTACAAAACAATTGATGCACTTTCAACTGCAACTGAAGAGCAATTGATTTCAGTAGATGAAATTGGCGATCGCATTGCAGAAAGTGTGGTTTCTTTTTTTGCTTCCGAAGAAAATAAATTAGTCATTGAGCGCTTAAAAAGCTATGGAGTTCAATTGGAAATTTCAGCAGAGAAATTAGCTAACCAAACCGATAAGCTAAACGGTGAAACCTTTGTAGTTTCTGGGGTGTTTCATAAAGTATCTAGAACTGAATTGAAAAAACTGATTGAAGATAACGGCGGGAAAGTATCAGGATCTATTTCAGGCAAAACAAATTATGTGGTTGCTGGTGATAATATGGGGCCGAGCAAAAAAATAAAAGCAGAAAACCTTGGGGTGTCTATTATATCAGAAGACGATTTCTTAGAAATGATTTCCTGAAAACCATTTTAAAAATGTAGCTGAAACCCGTACTTTTGTGAGAGAAGCTAATAAGGCTCATGTTTGAAAAATTAAAACATAGATCATTACGTAAAAAGATTGAGCAAAACTTGATTACCAGGGATGTTTCAGAAATAAATTCTGAATTAAAAACATTGGGTTTTTTGGTGGACGAAGCTACATTTCAAGATTTTGAACAATTGTATGAGTTTTCAGATTATTTCAATTTGCAGCCGAAAAATGTTAAGGTTTTTTCTTTTTTAGAAGTAAAACGAAAACTTCCTTCTTTGCGGCATAATCAATTGCATAACAAAGACTTTGATTGGAAAGGACATTTACATAACCAGAATGCAAAGGAGTTTATAGATAAACGGTTTGATGTTTTAGTGGGATATTACACCACGAAAAATGATTTTTTAGATAGTATGGTTTCAGCAAGTAACGCTAACTTTAAAGTTGGGTTAGCTGGTGCTGATCCTCGTTTATTTGATCTTTTAATTGATTTGGACCTTAACAACATAGAAGCTTTTAAAACGGAATTAAAAAAATATTTAACTGTATTAAATAAATTAAAATGAAAGAATTGATAGGAACCGGAGTAGCGTTAATTACCCCTTTTAAGGAAGACTTTTCGGTAGATGTAGAAGGATTGAAAAAAGTGGTTAATTATAATATTGATAACGGTACAAATTATTTGGTTGTTTTAGGAACAACAGCTGAAAATGCTACTTTAACCGAAGCAGAAAAACAAGTAGTGATCGATACGATTGTAGAGACTAACAACGGTAAACTACCATTGGTTTTAGGAATTGGTGGAAACAATACCGCAGCCGTACTAGAAGAAATGAAAACTAGAGATGTATCGGCTTTTACAGCAATCCTTTCGGTTTCTCCGGCCTATAATAAACCCACACAAGAAGGGATTTACAATCACTTTGCTGCTATTGCTAAAGAAGCTCCATTGCCAATTGTACTATATAATGTTCCAGGTAGAACAGCGTCAAATATGCTACCAGAAACTGTTATTCAATTAGCTAAAGACTTTAAAAACATCATTGGTATTAAAGAAGCGGCCGGCGATTTAGTCCAAGCGATGCGAATGATTGACGGAACACCAGATGGATTTTTAGTTATTAGTGGCGATGATATGATTGCTTTACCAATGACATTGGCTGGCGGTGCAGGAGTAATTTCAGTAATTGGCGAAGGATTCCCAAAAGAGTTTTCTACGATGATTCGTTTAGGATTGGATAGAAAAGTAAATGAAGCCTACAAAATCCATTACAAGATAGCTCCGGCAATCGATTATATATTTGCCGAAGGAAACCCGGCAGGCATTAAAGCCGTTTTTAAAAAACTGGGAATTTGTAATGATACGGTTCGCTTGCCATTGGTAAAAGCCAGCGGGTATTTACAAAATAAAATAGCTTCTTTTATCGACGAGCTATAGGCACGTTTTTTCAGGGGCAACGTTAATTTTTTCTGAAATCCTCTTTTTTATAGGGTTTAACACAATAATTTAGCCCGATATTTAGTTTTTGTAATCCCATTTAATTCACTAATTTTGCACGATGTTTTTTAACACTATGAAGAATATTATTTTATTGCTTTTTGCCGTGATTATGTTAAGTTCCTGTAGCCAGTACCAGAAGGTATTGTCCTCTGACGATACAGGGAAAAAATATGCATTGGCAGATTCTCTTTATGCGCAGGGGAAATATAAAAAAGCGTTAAAACTTTTTGAACAAATTGTACCAGTATACCGTGGAAAGCCGCAGGCGGAACGCCTTATGTTTTTATACGCTAATACCTTTTACGAGCTAGAAGATTATTATTTGTCAGGATATCAGTTTGAGCGTTTTGAAACGTCTTATCCGCAAAGTGACAGTGTGGAAGTTGCCGCGTACAAATCGGCTAAAAGTTACTCTGAGTTGTCCCCGCGTTATTCGCTGGATCAAGAGGATACGTACAAAGCTTTAGAAAAGCTACAGAGCTACATCAACAAATATCCTAATTCAGAAAAACGTACGGAGGCCAACGAACTGGTTTCTGAATTAAGTGGGAAAATAGAGAAAAAAGATATAGAGATTGCCAATCAAAATCTTAAAATAGCTGAATACATTGGTGATTATAGACCAGCGATTGAATCGTATGATAATTTCATTTCAGACCATCCTGGTTCAGTATACAGAAAAGATGCTTTCTTCGGAAGGTTGCAAGCAGCCTACGAATTAGCAGTACGAAGTGTACCTTCCTTAGTTGAAGAACGACTGATAACTGCACAAGATTATTACAATAAATTTAATAAGTATTATAGTGATACTGATTTAAAGGCCGAAGCCGATTTGATTGCTCAAAATATAGCGGAGCGCTTAGGTGAAAGAGAACAAAAAAGTTAAAACAAGGATTATGATCGATATTAAAAATTCTGAAGCTCCTATCAATACAACGACGATTGATAAGAACAAAATTGACGCGCCAACTGAGAATATTTACGAGGCTATTTCAATTATTTCGAAACGAGCTACGCAAATCAACGGTGACATCAAGAAAGAATTGCTTGAAAAATTGGACGAATTTGCTACGTATAACGACAGTTTAGAAGAAATTTTTGAAAACAAAGAACAAATTGAAGTTTCTAAGTTTTACGAACGTCTTCCTAAACCGCACGCTCTTGCAGTAGAGGAGTGGTTAAACGACAAAATTTACTACCGTAACACAAAGGAAGAAGAATTAGATAAGTAAAAAAATGTCTGTTTTAAGCGGTAAAAATGTGTTGCTTGGTGTTACAGCCGGTATTGCTGCTTATAAAGCTGCTTTTTTGGTCAGGTTATTAGTGAAAAAAGGCGCTAATGTTAAGGTTGTAATGACGCCTTCAGCGAAAGACTTTGTTACGCCACTAACCCTTTCCACACTTTCTAAAAACGAAGTTTTTTCCTCTTTTACCAATGAAGAAGATGAAAATGCCCAATGGAATAACCACGTAGCGTTAGGTCTTTGGGCAAATTTATTTATAATAGCTCCAGCCACAGCCAACACCTTATCTAAAATGGCAAACGGTACTAGTGATAATCTATTATTAGCTACATATCTTTCGGCTAAATGCCCTGTGTATTATGCTCCAGCAATGGACCTAGATATGCACAAACATCCAAGTACTTCGGAAACATTCAAGAAATTAAATAGCTTCGGAAATATACAAATCCCGGCTGAAAAAGGCGAATTGGCAAGCGGTTTATCAGGGAAAGGGAGAATGGCTGAGCCCGAACATATTGTTTCTTTTCTTGAAAACGATATTCAAAAAAAATTACCCCTTCGGAATAGAAAAATGATTATTACTGCAGGTCCTACCCACGAAGCAATAGACCCTGTTCGTTTCATTGGAAACCATAGTAGTGGTAAAATGGGATACGCTATTGCAGAAACAGCAGCTAATTTAGGTGCTCAGGTAGTTTTGGTTTCAGGGCCGGTTAGTTTATCCTTAGAACATAGTAATATTAAGGTAGTGTCGGTAACTTCAGCTGAAGAAATGTACCAAGCTGTTCACAATCATTTTTCTAACTGTGACATAGCTATACTAAGTGCTGCGGTAGCCGATTATAGACCAAAAGATGTTGCTTCAGAGAAAATAAAAAAGAACGACAGTACTTTGACTATTCAACTTGAAAAGACAAAAGATATTTTAAAATCGTTGGGTGAAATAAAGGAACATCAATTTTTAACTGGTTTTGCGTTAGAAACTCAAAATGAGTTGGAAAATGCAAAAAGCAAACTCAAAAAAAAGAATTTAGATTTAATTGTATTAAATTCGCTCAAAGACAAAGGGGCAGGCTTTAAAGCAGACACAAACAAAGTGACTTTAATTGATAAGCACAATAAAGTACAAGCTTTTTCTGTTAAACCAAAGACCGAAGTCGCAAACGATATTTTACAATACATTATACAACAAATAGATGCGTAGATTTTTACTTATACTTTCCGTTTTTATACTTTCATTTACTACACAAGCGCAGGAACTTAATTGTAGCGTAACGGTAGATGCAGAGCAGACAGGACAGCCTAACCTACAAGTGTTCAGAACGCTTCAACAGGAAATGACCGATTTTGTTAATAATACCAAATGGACCAATAAAGTATTTAAAAACCAAGAACGTATAGACTGTAATATGTCAATTATCGTTTCAAGTTTTGAATCAAATTCATTTACAGCAACCATTCAAATACAAGCTTCTAGACCTGTTTATGGTTCAAGCTATAATTCGCCTATCTATAATTACAATGACCGTCAATTCAGTTTTGATTATACGGAGTTTCAGCCCTTGAATTTCAACTTAAACACATTTAGTTCTAATTTAATATCGGTTATTGCATATCACGTGTATACCATCATTGGTTTAGATGCCGATACGTTTGAGTTAAATGGCGGAGATGAATACTTTGAAACGGCTAAACAAATTGTAAACACAGCTGCATCGAGTAATTTTCAAGGCTGGAAACCAACCGATGGTACTCAAACACGTTACCGGTACAACGAAGCTGTAATTTCAAACGTTTATCAAGAATTCCATACCGCTATGTACGAATACCATAGAAAAGGATTGGATGAGATGGCCCAGAGTCCGAAGGATGCAAAAAGTGCTATTACTGATGCGATTGAAACCTTGGCGCAGATTAATAATCGACGTCCGAACTCGTACCTACTCCGTACTTTCTTTGATGCTAAAAGCGATGAAATACAGAGCATTTTTAGTGGAGGCCCCAATGTAGATATTGTAAAATTGGTTGAGAACCTCAATAAATTGGCGCCGACCAAAAGAAGCAATTGGAGCGAAATTAAATATTGATCAATAACCTTATTTCTCTTGTTGTTGTAAAAACTTCATTTTACATTTAAAATCGTTTTCAAAACCGTATTTTTAATACCGGAAAAACTTATTTTATATTTGTGATTACGACTCTAGCCATTAAAAACTATGCTCTAATTGATGATATCCGTATGGATTTCAAAGATGGATTGACCATTATTACTGGGGAAACCGGTGCGGGAAAATCCATACTTTTAGGGGCACTTTCATTAGTATTAGGTAAACGTGCCGATTTAAATAGTATGAAAGATGCTTCAAAAAAATGTATTATAGAAGCCGAATTTGCTATCAAAAAATTTAATTTACAGACTCTTTTTGAAGAAAACGACCTAGATTATGATGCGCATACAATAATAAGGAGGGAGATTTTGCCGAGTGGTAAATCAAGGGCCTTTATTAACGATACGCCGGTAACTTTGTCACAATTGCAAGCGGTAGGACCGTATTTGGTCGATATTCACAGTCAACATGAAACGCTTTCCTTAGCTGAAGAAAATTATCAGATGCAGGTAATCGATGCGTTGGCAGAAAATACGTCGCTTAAAAACACCTATTCTGAACAATTAAAGGCGTACAGAATTACTACTAAAGGATTGGAAGAAGCTAAACTTAAAAAAAGCGAAGCTTCCAAAGAAATAGACTACAATACCTTTTTGTTTACCGAATTGGAAGAAGCCAACCTAGAAGGAATAGATCAAGTAAAGTTAGAGGAAACATATGAAACGCTTAGTAATGCTGAGGAAATACAAGAAACGCTATCAAAAGTAGTTCAATTGTTTTCTGAAGAACAAATCGGTACAATGGAAACCGCCAAGGAAGCACGGGCAGCATTAAGTCAATTGAAAAATTATGGCTCGGTGTATCATGCTCTTTGGGAACGGTTAAACAGCGTGATTATCGAATTGGATGATTTAAGCGAAGAAACCGAACAAATAGCTACATCGGTTGAGGCTAATCCGCAAGAATTACTTGCTATTAATGAAAAGCTGCAAACACTACATAAACTTCAACACAAACACAATGTAGCGACCGTTTCAGAATTAATAGAAATTAAAAATACACTTGACGCAAATATAACCGATACTAACAATCTCGATTCGCATATAGAGAAATTAGAAAAAGAAATTGTTAATTTAAATAAAGAAGTACGGAAAACGGGGAAAGCCATTCACGAGTCGCGTGAGGGGGTCATTCCTAAGTTACAAGAAAAACTAGAAGCTATTTTAGCAAAACTTGGTTTGCTTAACGCTCGTTTTGATTTTAAACTTACATTGACAGAAAGTCTTCGTGAAAACGGAACAGATACACTCGATCTGTTATTTACCGCTAACAAAGGCACAACAATGGGGTCCATAAAAAAAGTGGCTTCTGGAGGCGAAATGAGCCGTATTATGCTGGCTGTAAAAGCTGTTTTGGCAGAATATCAAACGTTACCAACCCTCATTTTCGATGAAATAGACACGGGGGTTTCGGGTGAGATTGCCAATAAAATGGCTGCTATTATGGATGGTATGAGCCATGGTATGCAATTAGTGAGCATCACGCACTTACCGCAAATAGCTTCAAAAGGAGCGCAACATATTAAGGTGTATAAGGAGGATGTAAATAATGTTACGGAAACGCATTTAAAAACACTGTCGCAAGAAGATCGTATTGTGGAGATAGCACAAATGATAGGAGGAAAGAATGTAACCGATTCTGCCTTAGCACACGCAAAGGAATTACTGAATTAAAACCGTATATTTACTGCTTAGTATTTAATGTTATAGATTTCAAATTTTAAAAATATAAATCACTTGATTATAATTGATAATCACTCAATAAATCAGTAATCAAAAACTCAATAGAACATGTCATATAATTTATTAAAAGGAAAACGAGGAATTATTTTTGGCGCCTTGGATGAAAACTCCATTGCATGGAAAACCGCGGAACGCGTTCACGAAGAAGGTGGGGAATTTGTCTTGACCAATGCACCTATAGCATTACGAATGGGGCAGATAAACGAATTGGCAAAGAAAACAAATTCTGAAATCATCCCGGCAGATGCGACCAATATGGAGGACTTAGAAAACCTAGTTGAGAAAGCAACCGAAATTTTAGGGGGTAAACTTGATTTTGTATTGCACTCTATCGGGATGTCAGTAAATGTTCGTAAGGGTAAACACTACACCGACCAAAACTACGATTGGACCCACAAAGGTTGGGACATATCTGCTGTTTCTTTTCATAAAACAATGAACGTTTTATATAATAAGGACGCCATGAACGAATGGGGAAGTATTGTAGCTCTTACTTATATGGCAGCCCAGCGTGTATTCCCTGATTATAATGATATGGCCGACAATAAAGCCTATTTAGAGTCTATAGCAAGAAGTTTTGGGTATTTCTTTGGAAGAGATAAAAAAGTACGCGTGAATACCATTTCGCAATCACCTACACCTACCACTGCTGGAAAAGGAGTAAAAGGGTTTGATGGGTTTATATCGTACGCCGATAAAATGTCACCATTAGGAAACGCAACGGCAATAGACTGTGCTAATTACACAATTTCTTTATTTAGTGATTTAACCAAAAGGGTAACCCTTCAGAATTTATACAATGACGGAGGCTTTTCAAATGTAGGGGTTAGCGATGCGGTTATAGAAGCCTTTGAGGAGGAATAAAAGGAGTTTAAATACTATAGTTTAATTAAAAGATCCGTTGATGCGGATCTTTTTTGTGTTAAGAAATTAACGTCATATCTTTTATTTTATTGTTTTTACTGCTAATTCTTTTGTCTTTAAGGTTTTTTTTAGATATTTTTAAACTAATATTAACTAAAATGTAATTCTAATTATGAAAAAATTTACTTTTCTATGGTGTTTATTGCTCTGTCTCACGACGGCAATGAATGCTCAAACAGACAAATCGTCCATTAACGATTTGTTGAATAGGTATTCTCAATTGGAGACTCAAAGTGGATCAATTTCCGAACACTTTACAAAAGAGGAACAGCGAATGCTGCGTACCTATTTCATGAATCAGCAACCGGCAAGAGCTGCTAATGGTGTTGAAGGCGTTAGTCTAGATAATTCTGAAGAAGCAAGACAGCTTATTACTTCTGAGGCACAACAGATTGCTCATAAGTACCAGTCTATTCCTCTATTTGAACCTTCGGCTAATAAGGATAGTTCTGAGGAAGCAAGAAAAATCAGTGTTTCTTTAGAAAACAGAGCAAATGCTAAGCAACAAAACCCTTTGTTTGTAACTTCGAGAGCTCTTACTATTAATTATGAAATGCCACCTGGAACAAGGAATTTTAGTGATTTTGTGGCCACAGAAAGTACACAAACCATTAATTTGCCTGAAGGAACTGCATCTGTAGTGACCGGACAAAGAAACCCATCGGCTGTTATTGCCTATTCTGATAGAACTGTCTTTGAAGGAGACTATTCAGGTACATTGGTGAATGAAGATTTTGCAGGTGGTCCTGGCGCAACTGCTATTCAATTATGCGGAGATATTGTAAGTAGTGATGGTGGTGGATGTTTCCCCGCTGGTGAACTGGAAGACGGTTTTAATATTACAGCGAGTAACGATGGTCCTGACAATGGAGTTATCTATATTGGCGCTGGAGCCATAGGAAATACCTCAACACTTATGGGGGCAAATAGCTTTGCAGATTTTACGTTGCTTAATTTTGCACCCGATGGTGCTTATGCAATTGGAGCTGATCTTTTTGTGGATTCTGTATCCAATGCCGAAATTAGAGTCTATGACACAGCAGGTGTTTTAGTGGAAACTTTTACCATTACAAATACCCCAAATACTGAAAATTTCGTTGGCATAATTTCCGACGACCCTATTGGGCATGTTGAATATGAAGCCGAAGCAGATGCTGGAGAGCTTTTCGGCAATTTTGTATTTGGAACTGACGCTAATGGCGGCGGAGGCGGCGGAACAGCCTGTTCTCAAGAACATCCTTATGCAGCAGGTACGTATGCAGGTGTAGGGTCGTCAATTGACTCTGATTTTAAAACTGCTGTGGATATTCAGGTAGCTATGGGAGAAGATTTTACTTTGGAAAGCATTGAGGTTCCCTTCCTTACTTTTGCACCAGAAGACGCACCGGTAGCCGCAAATGTTGTGTATTATGAAGATGATGGTGGATTACCAGGCGCTATGATAGGAAGCGAGACAGTTGTTCCAACCGTATTGAGTTCAGCTCCTTGGATAAACCCGATTGCATTTGAATTTTTTACTAGTTTACCAATAACTCCATTCACTTTTGAAGGAGATGCTTCATCTGATACTACCTATTGGGTAGAAATTAGTATGGGTACTGCAACTAACCAACCTACGGTTTTTTGGGAAGGTACTCTAGATACTCCTGTAGAAGGTGAACCAGCAGCACAATTTGATGGTACTCTTGGAACTTGGAGTGTGCCAGATCCGCTTCAAGAAACAATTTATACTTTTGATGGAAACTGTGAGCCTATGGGCGGTGGTGGTGTTGCTTGTTCAGAAGAACATCCGTACGCAGCAGGCACTTATGCAGGTGTAGGTTCGTCAGTTGATTCTGATTTTAAAACCGCCGTTGATATCGACGTGGCTATGGGAGAAGATTTTACTTTGGAAGCCATTGAGGTTCCCTTTCTTACTTTCGCACCAGAAGATCCACCGACAACTGCAAACGTAGTTTATTATGAAGATGCTGGCGGATTACCAGGCGCTATGATTGGGAGCGAGACAGTTGTTCCAACTGTATTGAGTTCAGCTCCTTGGATAAACCCGATTGCATTTGAATTTTTTACTAGTTTACCAATAACTCCATTCACTTTTGAAGGAGATGCTTCATCTGATACTACCTATTGGGTAGAAATTAGTATGGGTACTGCAACTAACCAACCTACGGTTTTTTGGGAAGGTACTCTAGATACTCCTGTAGAAGGTGAACCAGCAGCACAATTTGATGGTACTCTTGGAACTTGGAGTGTGCCAGATCCGCTTCAAGAAACAATTTATACTTTTGACGGAACTTGTACTCCTATGGGAGGAGGTGGTCCAGGACCACTCACTACAGTTTATGGTGTTAATAATGCTAACCAAGACCTAATTGGTTTTGGAACTGCAACTCCAGGAGATACTGAAGTTTTTGGAACATCACTGGTAACAGCAAATTTTGAAAATGCAGGAGCTATTGATCCAGCAAACCCTACAACAGGATATGTATTGGACAATGGAGGAGATTTCTACTCTTTTGATGTAACCACTGGAATATATACCTCGTTAGGAAATATTCCTGGTGATTGGGTAGGTATGGAATATAACCTTGCTACTGGTGATCTTTATGCAATAGCAGGTACAGATTTATATACAATTGACCCAGCAGGTCTTTCAGCTACTTTAGTAGGTTCTTTAGGGCTTGCTACGGGTGCTCTTCCTGTTGCGTTAGCTATCGATGGTGCTGGAGTAGGATATACCTATGATATTGTTGATGATAGTTTATATAGTGTAGATCTTGCTACAGGAACTGCCACGCTGGTTGGTCCTATTGGTTTTGATGCTAACTTCGGTCAAGGTATGGCGTATGATCCAACAACCGATGTAGTTTATATGGCCGCTTTTAATGGTGGTGCTTTTGCAGCCGAATGGCGCTCTGTGGATACAACTACAGGAAGTACTACTTTAATTGGTGCAATTGTTACTGACGATCCTGATCCACAAGTCGCTTGGGCATCAGTTGGAGAAACATTACCTCCTCCAGCCTGTCCTGAACCATTGAACCTTGCGGTTACAGTTGTTGGGCCAACTTCTGCTGATCTTTCTTGGGATGCAGAGCCTAATGCTAGTAGTGGCTATATTTGGTACGTGTTTGATCAAGGTGCAAATCCAGCAACGGATACACCTGTAGAAACAGGAACAACTCCAAGTGGTACAACTACGGCAACGGCAACAGCCTTGAGCGGTGGTTTAAGTTATGACTTCTATGTAGTTGCAGATTGTAGTGGAGATGGATTAAGTAAATTTGCAGGACCTATTACATTTGCAACTCCACCTGCGTGTGGCGGTAAGTTTTATGACAATGGTGGTCTAGACGGGGATTATGCAAACGATTCAGATGATACAGTTACTATTAACCCTGAAAATTCGGGAGAGCTTGTAACAGTAACTTTTACTTCGTTTGACGTGGAAGAAGCTTGGGATGCATTATATGTTTATGATGGACCTGATACTACTTTCCCATTAATTGATAGTGGAAACCCCGCAACCAATAGTGGTTTCCCAGCTGGTGGATATTATGGAACAACACCTCCTGGACCTTTTACGTCTAGCGATGCTAGTGGTGCTCTTACATTTGTGTTCTTGAGTGACGGCTCTGTGCCACGCCCAGGATGGGAGGCAGATGTAGTATGTGCTATACCACCACCACCAAATGATATGATCGCCAACTCTATTGATGTTGATGAAATAGGATTCCCTTATACAGATCCTGCCGTACAGATGCAAGTTGCAACTACGGAAGACGGTAATCCTACTGGATGTAACATTGATGGTGCTAACGGTGTTTGGTATAACTTTGTACCTAATGGAGACGGAGACGTTACAGCAAGTATTACATCTCCTGCAGGAGCTAGTGTGGTAACATTCTTTGAAGCGTCAGACGAAAATGCTTCAGAAACAGATCTTACATTGGTGAACCAAGGAACAAATCAATGTTTGCCAGGTACATCAACAACTATCAATACAACTGCAGGACAAGCCTATTACGTGTTTGTTGTAAACACAGGAGGTCCTACAGATATAACTATCGATGGAACAAACTTAGGAACTGAAGATAACGCTATTGAAGGGTTTTCTTACTATCCAAACCCAGCAGATAGTTCGCTTACATTAAGAGCGATTGATACTATTGAAAATGTAGCTATTTACAGTATTTTAGGTCAAAAAGTAATAGATCAAACTATTGGAAATGTATCTACAGAATTGAATATTTCTGCTTTGAGTACAGGAACATACATAATGAAAGTTTCTGTAAATGGAGAAATAGGAACTTATAAAGTGATTAAAAGGTAACAACCTTTTTCCTTTAAGTTTTAAAAGCCATCCCGGCATACGGGATGGCTTTTTTTATATAGCTCTATAGTCCTAGTAATGTATTGTGTTTATATGGTATAAGTTCTTAACTCTAGGTTATACATGGGCAAACTATTAAAACAGTTTTATTTTCATTACATTTAAGCCAATATTAACTAAACTCTAATTTTAATTATGAAAAAAACTACTTTATTATTCTTTGTCTTCTGTAGCATAGTTGCTACAATGGAGGCACAGTTTATTCAACCTAACTCTTCCTTACATGGATCAAAGAGTGTTGGGGTTGAAAATGAAAAACAACAAACTGCACCAATTAAGGAGTTATTGGCAAGACTTCACAGCTCTGAAAATCAAGCTGGACTGGATCAACAACAATTCAATTCAGCTGAAAGACAGGTTTTGAGTGCTTACCTTAGAGGACAAAACACTAGTAATAGAGCGCCACAAGCAACTCTTCTTGAAGAAGGGTTTGATGATATTACTACCTTACCAGGGGCTGGCTTTACTTTTGCAAATGCTAGTGATAGTCCTGGGACATCAGAATGGTTCCAAGGGAATGATTTGGTTTTTCCATCACAAACAGGTGGGCCGACGGCCTATATTGGAGCCAATTTTAACAGTACAGCAGGTTCTGTGATAAACAACTTTATGATAACACCTGTATTAAATTTGGAGAATGGAGATGAAATCACTTTTTGGACTAGAACTACTGATGTTGGACCAGATTTATTTCCAGACCGTTTAGAAGTTAGAATTAGCCCTGATGGCGCTAATGTGGATCCGGCTGGACCTTCTGATGTTGGTTCCTATACCGAATTGTTACTTGAAATTAACCCAGCTTTAGGAGATGATTATCCTCATGGTTGGACTGAATTTACAGCAACCGTATCAGGACTTACTGGAGCAATAGACACTAGGGTTGCCTTTAGATATTGGGTTACAGACGGAGGTCCTGTTGGAAGCAATTCAGATTATATAGGTATTGATACCTTAACTATTGAAGAAGCCGGCGGTGGAAGCGGTGGTGTTTCTACAGTTTATGCTAAAGATGCAACAGCAATATGTACTGGAGGTGATTTTGGATCATTCCCTTTAGATGGTCCTTATAATTTAAACACAGTTAATAATGACCCTGTAGCTAACTTTGCTGGAGATTTTGATGGTTCAGGGACATTATATACAATGGATAATGATAATTTAACTTTATTAACTATCGATCCAGCTACTGGTATTTCAACAACAGTGGGGCCTCTTACAAATATTGTAGCAGGTCATGGTACAAGAGGTTTAGCCTGGAATGAAGCCAATAGTACTATGTATCTACTTAGTGGTTTAGGTGATGATGTTACCTTATATACTGTAGATTTATCCAGTGGAACTTTAACTGAAATAGGTACTACTACTATAGCAGGGTTTGTAGGAATATGGTTAGCTATTGATAACGATGGAAACGCTTATATGGCAGATATAGGGTTGGATAATTTATATTCTATGGATCTTGCTACAGGAGCAGCAACTGAAATAGGACCCCTTGGAATCGATATAAGCTTCGCACAAGATGCTGATTTTGATCCTGAAACTGGTATCTTATATATGGGAGCATATATTGGAGGCGGTGTAAATCAATGGGCATCTGTAGATACTGCTACTGGAGCAGCAACTGGCTTAGGTCCTGTAAATGCAGATTGTGCTGAGTTGACTATTGTTGCTATTGAAGGAGCTGGAACACCTCCTCCACCACCAAACTGTACTAGTACAGCATATGACTCAACTGCAGTACCATTTGATATTGATGGAGCAGATACTTCAACAGCAGATTGTGGTAACGCACCAAATGAAATTCCTATCACAGTAACAGATATAGGAACTATTGGTGACGGCGCAACATTGGAAAATATAACTATAGATATTGCCCATACTTTTTCAGGAGACCTTGATATTTCATTGGTTTCTCCTGCAGGTACCGAATTAGTGCTTGCGCAAGATTTAGGTGGTGGAACAGATGATGCCTACAATGGAACTATGTTCGAAGACGGCGGAGCTGATATTTCAGGAGCAACTGCTCCATTTGGTGTTGGTCCATATATGGCTGTAGGGGGTACATTTGCAGATACCTTTGATGGTGAAAGCGTTTCAGGTGATTGGATAATAAAGGTTTGTGATGATGCTGGCGGAGATACTGGTCAAGTATTACAGTTCTCTATGTCTATTTGTGTGCCACCAACCAACGATGAATGTGAAAATGCATACGCGCTTTCTTGTGGTGATACCTTTACAGGAGAAACAACAAGCGACACTGATTCAGGAGGTAACACTGCACCAGATGAGTTTTTCTCTTATACCGGAAGCGGCGATACTGAATTGGTAACTATTTCTCTTTGTGGAGGTGGTACTGATTTTGATACTGTACTAAGGGTATACGACTCTTGTGATCTAACTACTATTGTTGCTGAAAATGATGATTCATGTGGTTTACAATCTGAAGTTACATTTGTTTCCGATGGCTCTACTACCTATTTGATAATGGTAGAAGGTTTTGATGTTAATTCAGGTAACTTTACCTTAGATGTAACATGTGAAGAGCCTTTAGAAAACGATTTCTGTGAAGGTGCTTTACCAATTGCTTGTGGTGAAACTATTACTGGTTCTACAGATGGAGCTACACCAGATACTGGTGCTCCAGAATGTAGTGGAGTTTCTATCACTGCTCCAGGTGTTTGGTACACGTTTACAGATGATTCTGGATTAGTTACAGATTACACTGTATCACTTTGTGATTCAGATTATGACACTAAATTATCTGTATATTCAGGAGACTGTGGAACATTAGTCTGTGAAGCAGGTAATGATGACTCTTGTGGCTCAGACGGGTTGAAATCTGAAGCTTCATTCCAAGGTGATGGTAATACTACCTACTATATATTAGTACACGGATTTGGAGGAGCTACTGGAAACTATTCATTAAATGTAGATTGTCTTCCTGTACCACCACCAAACGATATGATTGCTAACTCAATCGATGTGGATGAAATAGGGATTCCTTATACAGATCCTGCTGTGCCAATGCCTGCAGCTACAACTGAAGGCGGTAACCCTACCGGATGTAATATTGATGGTGCCAACGGTGTTTGGTATAACTTTGTAGCTAATGAAGATGGAGAAGCTACAGCGAGTATTACATCTCCTGCAGGAGCAAGTGTAGTAACGTTCTTTGGGGCTCCAGATGAAAATGCTTCAGAAACAGATCTTACTTTGGTAAACCAAGGAACCAACCAATGTTTGCCAGGAACATCAACAACTATCAATACCACTGCAGGACAAACATATTATGTGTTTGTTGTTAACACTGGTGGTACTACAGATATAACAATTGATGGAATAGGGTTAGGTACGGAAGATAACGCTATTGAAGGGTTCTCTTACTATCCAAATCCTGCAGATGATATGATTTCTCTGAGAGCAATGGATACTATTGAAAATGTAGCCATTTACAGTATTTTAGGTCAAAAAGTTATGGGCCAAACTATTGGAAATGTATCTACAGAGTTGAATATTTCTGCTTTAAGTACAGGAACGTATATAATGAAAGTTTCTGTAAATGGAGAAATAGGAACTTATAAGGTGATTAAAAGGTAACTATTTTTTTCTTTAAGTTTTAAAAGCCATCCCGGTATACGGGATGGCTTTTTTATTCGTTACATTTGTGTGATGAATAGCAGTTTTTCATTTATAATCCCTGTTTACAACCGTCCAGAAGAAATTAAAGAGCTTTTGGAAAGCTTTGCATTACTTGATTATAGCAAGCCGTATGAAATTGTAATAGTCGAAGATGGGTCATCACTTTCTAGCGAAACTATTGTAAATCAATATTCAGAAAAATTAAACATTTCATATTATTATAAGAAAAATTCTGGTCCAGGCTTGTCCCGTAATTTTGGAATGGAGAAAGCAACGGGTAACTATTTTATAATACTAGATTCAGATTGTTTGCTACCTCCACATTATTTATCTACTGTGGAAAATTTTCTTGAAAACAATTATTACGATTGTTATGGAGGTGCTGATGCTGCTCACGAAAGCTTTACCAATTTACAAAAGGCAATTAACTATGTAATGACTTCTTTTCTTACTACTGGAGGCATACGCGGTAATAAAAAAAGCGTAACCAATTTTGAACCTAGGAGTTTTAATATGGGGATTTCAAAAAAGGCATTTTTAAAGACAGGAGGTTATGGAAAAATTCACCCAGGGGAAGATCCCGATCTTTCACACCGAATTGTTCAACATGGATTTAAAACCACTTTTATACCAAATGCCTATGTTTTTCATAAACGGCGTATCTCTTGGCAAAAATTCTATGTACAAGTAAAAAAGTTTGGTTTGGTACGTCCAATTCTTAACAAATGGCATCCGAAAGCTTCAAGAATCACATTTTGGTTTCCATTATTTTTTGTCTTTTTTGTCTTAATATCCATAGCTATATCTTTTATATTTAGTTGGATAATGTTAATACCTCTATTGTTTTATATTTTATTGATCTTTGTTGATTCTAGCATAAAAAATAAAAGTATTCTTATTGGTTTATTATCTGTTATCGCTTTATTTATTCAGTTTTTTGGTTACGGAATCGCTTTTTTAAAATCTACTTTTTATATTGGTTTGCTGAAAAGAGATCCCCAAAAACAATTCCCTGCATTGTTCTTTAATTAAACCACTTATTTAAATGACTCCAAAACCTAATCGAAAATATAATACCGGTAAGATTAAAAAATTTTTAGTCTTCCTTTTTTTGGCAATTTTATTTTGGGTACTCACAAAATTTTCAAGGGAATATACTGCAACTGTTGACGCTTCGATAGTTTATAAAAGCATTCCAAATGAAACCTTATTAGCAGAAAATAATCCCGAGGAACTTTCATTTGATCTTACTACAAATGGATTTGAATTTTTTTACTACAAAATAAAACAACCCGTAATTACAATAAACATTTCAGATTATTACACGAAAGGAAATAAAACAATAGCTATCACCGACATTCAATTAACAAGCCTGATTTCAAATCAGCTAGATAAAAATCTTTCGGTAAAAAACCTATCTTTAAATGACTTAAAAGTACATCTAGAACTTTTAGTTTCAAAAAAGATTCCTGTTTTTTCAAAGGCTAAGCTTAGTTATAAAAAGGGGTATATGAGTTTGGATACCTTAAAAATAAAACCAGATTCAGTACAATTGTCAGGTCCTTCAGAAATAATTAAAAAAATTGATTCCATTCCTACAAAATCAAAAAACTTTAATGACATTGATGAAGATTTTCAAGAAACGATAGAAGTTGCATTACCGGATATTCCTTCACTTTCTGTATCACCAAAAGAAGCAGAACTCTCAATAAAGGTTCAAGAGTTTACCCAAAAGCAAATAACCCTACCCATAGAAGTTATTAACCTGCCACAAGGGACCATTATTAAACTGATCCCTGAAGTTACCATAATAAGCTTTAATGTGCCTGTGAAAGATTTCAATAAAATTTCTAAAAATGACTTTCGCTTGTTTTGTGATTTTTCAAATAAAAACGAAAAAGAAAACTTTATGCTAACTCAATTTTCAAAAAAGCCGATAGACATTCGAGATGTTGAAATTAAAGATGAAAAAATTGACTTTTTAATATTTAAACAAGATTCCGAAGAATGAAAGCAGTAGGGTTAACAGGAGGAATTGGTAGTGGGAAAACTACTGTTGCAAAGATGTTCAATGAATTGGGGGTGCCCATTTATATTGCAGACATTGAAGCCAAAAAACTTACAAATACTTCAGAAGAAATAAAAACTGAACTTATTGGGATATTAGGCGATAAAGCCTACAACAAGAACGGCTTAAATCGAAAATTTGTAGCGAGTCAAATTTTTAATGATGAAGAATTGTTAGAAAGAGTAAACCAAACAATACACCCTCGCGTTGCAGAACACTTTAAGAAATGGATGGATAAACAAACGGGAGCTTATTGCATAAAAGAAGCAGCAATATTATTTGAAAATGGAAGCTATAAAAATTGCGATTACACCATTTTGGTTACCGCCCCTAAGCAGGTTAGAATAGCTCGTGTTTTAAAGAGAGACGACACTAATGAAGAGGAGGTAAAATCCCGAATGGATAACCAATGGCCTGATGAGAAAAAGAAAGAATTAGCAGACTTTATTATTGAAAATGAGCAACTTTCAACGACTCGCAAACAAGTGCAAAAAATACACGAATACCTTATAAAAACAGTAGGGTAAACGCTATAAAACATCTTTTGTTAACATTTGGTTAAATGAAAACTGTGCTAAATGTTAAAATCTTATTTTTGGGCTATGAATAAAAAGCTATTCGCTTTACTTATAGCCCTAATGAGTTTGTCGCTGCTAGGGATAATGTTTGTGCAGGGATATTGGATTGCAAATTCGTATCAGACAAAGGAAGAACAGTTTACCTTTAATGTACAGCAAACCCTTTTTTCAGTCACTAAAGAGATAAAAAATAGGGAAATAGAAGACTTTTATAATGTTTACAGTAACTATGTTGACAGTTTAGAAGTACCTGACAATGTAAATTTTAGTGAGTTGGTCTATAAGACAAAAAACGATAGAACCAACGAAGTTTTTATCTATACTGATGGTGTTTTGGAAGAAGATTACAAGCTCTCCTCCAGTTTCCTTGATATGGATTTTGATAGTATTCAGTTTAAAAGGTTGACCAATCGTAAAACTACAACAAGGATAAATCCTGGGGTAGATGGTGAAAACCCTTCTGAATCTAATGAAGTTTCTTTCAATAGACTGAAAGATTTTGAACGGAATCAGTTTGAAAACGCTTATTTCAATATTTCATCTAAAGCTCCCTTGCATAAGCGAGTAAATGGATCCGAAATTGAAAACTTGATTACCGAAGAGTTGAATGAAAGGGGAGTAGACTCAAAGTTTGAATATGCAGTTTACAGTAATAATTTAGCGACTAAAGTACGATCTAATAATTTTCAGTTAGATCCTGAAAGTACATATGTAGTGCCCTTGTTTAAAAATGATAAAGAAGAAAATGGGTATCAATTGTATGTAAACTTCTCAGAAAAAGAAAAAGTAGTGCTTAATTCTATTTTAGGAATGGCAGTTCTTTCATTAATTTTTACTGCGGTAATCATTTTGGCTTACGCTAGTGCCTTATCGCAAATTTTTAAACAAAGGCAGATTTCGCAAATAAAGTCTGACTTTATTAATAATATGACGCACGAGTTTAAAACCCCAATAGCAACGATTAATCTTGCTTTAGATTCTCTTAAAAATCCAAAGGTAAAGGACAATAAGGAGTTTTTACAGCGCTATTTAAAAATGATACGTGATGAAAATCGCCGCATGCATGCCCAAGTTGAAAATGTACTGCGTATTTCAAAATTAGAGAAAAACGAACTTGATTTACCTAAAGAACGACTTAAACTTCATGACATAATAAACGATGCACTTACCCACGTTGAACTTATTGTAGAAGATAGAGGCGGATATGTAGCCAGTCATTTGGGAGCTTTAAAATCTTCTGTTTTGGCTAATGAATCCCACTTAACAAATGTGGTGGTTAATATTTTAGACAATGCAATAAAATATTCTGAAGAAGCACCGAAAATTGATGTTTACACTGAAAACGTAAAAGATTACATTATTTTAAAGATACGCGATCAGGGAATGGGGATGAGCAAAATAACGCAAAAGAAAATATTTGAAAAATTTTACCGGGAACATACCGGCGATATACATAACGTTAAAGGTCACGGTCTTGGATTGGCTTACGTAAAACGAATACTTGATGATCATGATGCACAAGTATACGTGGAAAGTGAGAAAGGAAAAAGAAGTACCTTCATTATAAAAATACACTTAATATCTTAAATTATGGAAACTGAAAACAAAAAAATCTTATTGGTAGAGGACGATCCAAATTTCGGAACGGTTTTAAAAGACTACCTAGCTATGAATGATTATGAAGTAGTTCATGCCAAAAATGGTATGGAGGGCTTTGAAAAATTCAAAAAAGACGATTTCGATCTTTGCATATTAGATGTAATGATGCCTTATAAGGATGGTTTTACACTTGCAAAAGAAATACGTGAAAAAAACGAAGATATTCCTATCATTTTCTTGACTGCAAAAGCGATGAAAGAAGATGTGCTAAAAGGATATAAAGTAGGAGCAGACGACTACTTGAACAAACCATTTGATAGTGAAGTACTATTAATGAAGATAAAGGCTATTATACAACGTAAAGCCACTGATAGCATCGCAGATAGTAAGCAGTTTGAGTTTGAAGTTGGTAATTTCCATTTAAACTCTAAGCTTCGCTTTTTAACCTATAACGATGAAGATCCAACAAAACTTTCTCCTAAGGAAAACGAATTACTTCGTTTGTTGGCCTTACATAAAAACGATTTAATGCCACGTGAGTTAGCATTAACAAAAATATGGAGAGATGATAACTATTTCACCTCTAGAAGTATGGATGTTTATATTGCTAAATTACGTAAGTATTTAGGTAAAGACGATGGTGTTGAGATTATCAACATTCATGGTGAAGGCTTTCGTTTAGTGGTAAAAGACGAAGTTGATAACTAAATAAAAATAAGATATAAAACTTAAGTGTCTAAAAACGCCCTTCTTTAAAGGGTGTTTTTTGATTTTATTGTTTCAATTATTTTTGAAGCATTTACAGTATAATCAAACCAGATAATAGACTCATTTTTTTTAAACCAGGTGTTTTGACGTTTAGCAAATCTGCGGGTATTTTTCTTTATTTCTGAAACGGCTTCGTCCAAGGTTAACTTTCCTTCTAAATGATTAAAAAGCTCTCGGTATCCAACTGTTTGCAGAGCATTTAAACCTTTATGAGATTCTAATTTTTCTACTTCTTTCAGTAAACCTGTTTCCATCATTAGATCTACGCGTTTGTTGATGCGCTCGTAAACTTTTTCACGATCGGCAGTTAACCCTACATAAACAGTTTTAAAAGGACGCTCTTTTTTTTCTTGATTTAAAAAAGAGGAATAGGGTTTCCCTGAAGTTCGAATCACTTCTAAAGCGCGGATAACGCGGTGTGGATTTTGAATGTCTACTTTTTTGTAATAAGAAGCATCTTTTTCCTCTAATTCTTTCTGAAGTGATTCTAATCCGTTTTCTTCTAATTCAAAATTTAGTTGCTCTCGAATTTGCAGAGGTATTTTAGGAAAGTTATCCAATCCCTTGGTAACCGCATCTAGATACAATCCTGAACCGCCAACCATTATAACTGTATTCTTTCTAGCAAATAATTTGTCTAATAACTGAAGTGCTTCCGTTTCAAAATCACCTACACTATACGGTTCAAAAATTGTTTTATTCTGAATAAAATGATGTGGTGCGGCTGTTAATTCTTCAGCAGAAGGAACAGCTGTACCAATGTTCATTTCTTTAAAAAACTGCCGCGAATCTGCCGAAATTATTTCAGTATTAAAAGCATTGGCAAGCTCAATGGCTAATTTAGTTTTTCCAATGGCAGTAGGGCCCACGACACAAATAAGAGTTGGTTGATGAAAAGGCATTAACTTTCTTTTGTGTTTTCAACGTGAAGGTCTTCTCCACATTTATGACAAAACTTTGCATCGTCACGGTGTCTTTGGGCGCCACAATTTCTACAAGATTGTGTGTTTACGTGAACATAGTCCTTTTTAGCAGCATATTCGGCGCTCACAATGCCTGTAGGGACAGCGATTATTCCATACCCTAAAATCATAATTACAGTAGCTAAAAACTGCCCTAAAGGTGTAACTGGGGCAATATCGCCAAAACCAACCGTGGTAAGGGTTACTATACACCAATAGACACTTACAGGTATGCTGTTAAAACCACTTTCTTCCCCTTCAATTAAATACATAAGAGTACCAGAAATAACGGCTACAATCAATACGGCGAAAAGAAAAACCAAGATTTTTGGACGACTGTCGTTGAGTGCTTTTTTTAATTTATTGGCTTCACCTATATAACGAGTAATTTTTAATATTCTAAATACTCGCAATAATCGTAAAGCTCTTACAGTAATTAACACATTGCTCCCTACCAATATAAAGGAAAGATAGAGCGGAATAGTCGATAAAAAATCGATGATACCATAAAAACTGAAAATATAATTAGTTGGTTTTTTTACGGTTAAAATACGGGCAATGTACTCGAAAGTGAAGAAAATAGTGATGACCCACTCTCCAATATAAAGAATGTTATAAGTGGTTTCTGATAGGCCTTTTACGCTTTCTATCATCACAAAAAGCACACTGAGCAGAATTAGAATGAGTAGGATAACATCAAAAAACTTACCCATTGGGGTATCAGCCTCTGCAATAATCTCGTGCAATTTTCGGCGCCAGTAACTTCTTTTATCTGTTTTCAATAGAAATAATCTTTAATGATAAAAATAACTAAGTTTAATTGATTAATGGCATTCTTTAGTAGATTCTCGTTTTTGGTGATGGAAAACAACAATACTAGTTTAAATTATTTTATAAAGTGTTGGCAACTGGCTTTATTCTCTATAAATAAATCGAGTTTCCCTATCTATTTTTTCAAACATTATCTCAAACTCTATGTACCAATTATCATATTCTATTTGTTTTTCTGGTAAACGAATTTTTATAAATTCCCTGTATAAATCGAGTAATATATTTACAGCATTGTAAAAAACTTCTTTACAGTCTTTAAAATCTCTAATTTGAATTAAATCAGCTTTATCAAGTTCAGCTTTTGATTTTACAAAACCTGTCATAACATTTGTTACGTGAACATTTTCTGAATACTTCCGATATTGAAACTCATAGAGGATTGTGTTTTCAAGGTGGTGACATAGTGATTCGAAATTATATGGTCCATCATAAAGAGAATACCAATTTGGATTATTATTGCGTTTTTTATTTTTTGTACACGTTCTATGATATTCAAGATTTACGTCATCGTAAATTGGCTGTCTCAATAATTCTTCTTTAGCTTTAATTACGGTTTTAATTTCTATTGGATTACAATGGTTTTTCAATTTAAAACCGGGTTCTTGCTTTATGAATTTTGAAACAAAATTTTTAGAGATATCTTCATTCTCAATAAACTGTTTATAGTATCTAATATCTTTATTAACTCTGCATACAAGAAATGAATGTGCTCTTAAATCCTCATCTTTTTCAATCATATATAAAAGCCCAAACGTATTTTCCATTAATGAACGAATGAGAATTTTCGCAGGATCTATTGATGATTTTTCAATAAGAATTGAAATTGCATCTCCTAATTCAATACTATTTCTTAAAAATACTGAGGGTATATTTTTATCTTTTCCATTTCTTTTTTTCTTTAAATCCCAGTCAAGAATTTTAGTCCCAAAGTTTATAACTTCATTTAATGTAAAAGATAGTTTTGATAGAAGAGAAATTAATCCTTCTACAGGTTTTTGTGGTAATATTTCCTCTATTGGTTCTGTTTTCATTAGCTTATTGCCAACATAAATATAACCACAATAAATCAATTCCTACAATCCTAATCAAGATTCACAGTCTTCACTTTTTTATTCTTCCGAAGGTAGTTTTGAATAATATGCTGCACATCCCGGTTATTTTGCATCGGGTTGATAAGGGTTTTTAGAATTTCCGGATTGGTTATTTGGTGGTTTAAACTAAAATACCCAAAACCTTTGTATTGCCCATCTTCTATTAAAACAACCGATTTTTCTTCTACATCCCGACCTCGGTCAACGATGAGCATATGTTGGTTTTTATAACTTTTATCTTGTAAAAACTGATTTACACGCTCATTGTAAGCCTCAGGTGTTTCCTCGTTTATACAAGCTCCGTTACACTCTTTTATGCTATATTGAAAACAACTGCCTTTTGTTTTATGCAAGCCATTTAATTTTTGACAGAGGGTGTAATCTTCGGTGATTTTAAACAGTACCGCTTTTGCTTGTTGGTAATTAGTAAATGTAGTTATTGCTTTTTTTCTACCATCTGATTTTTCAATAGCTAGATTGATATATCCATTCTCATTTTTAAATGAAGTAAGCTGATTATTAAACAACGTTTTGCGTTGTGCTCGATTATAGATGGGTTTAATGCGCTTAATTTCTTCACTCTCTTTTAACTGAGCGATAAGGTCACTTCCGGTTTTTTCATATGTTACGTTGGTAACTTCTAACTGTATGCGTTTCGATTTTCTATTATCTGAAGTAAAATGTTGCGTAAGCCTCTTTTTTATATTTTTGCTTTTACCAATATAGATAATTTTACCATCCTTGCGATGCATGTAGTACACACCAGTTTCAGAGGGGGCTTCTGCAATAAAGTCTAATAACTTGGGCTCTAGCTGGCGTTTTGGATTTTTTCGTACTGCCGCTTCAATAATGTTTTTTGACGTGTCTTTGTTCAATAACATTTTAAAAAGCGTAACGGTAGCCCTAGCATCGCCTTGTGCTCGGTGTCTATCGGTAAGCGGTATTCCTAGTGATTTCACCAATTTTCCTAAGCTATACGAAGGAAGATCGGGGATAAGTTTTTTAGATAATTCTACCGTGCAAAGTGTGTTCTTTTCATATTTATAGCCCAATCGGTCAAATTCGGTAGTAAGAATTCGGTTGTCAAACTTGGCGTTGTGAGCAACCAAAATACAATCTTCAGTAATTTCAATGATGCGTTTTGCTACTTCATAAAACTTAGGGGCACTGCGTAACATTTGGTTGTTAATGCCTGTTAAATTTACCACAAATGGTTGTATACTGCGCTCCGGATTAACCAAACTGCTAAACTGATCTACAACTTCATGCCCGTTAAAACGGTAAATTGCTATTTCGGTAATACCTTCTTCATTGTATTTTCCGCCGGTTGTTTCAATATCTAAAATAGCGTACATGTCTCTCGTTCTCCTTTTTTATTGAATATAAATTATAATGTGGTTATTAATAATTTCGTTTGCCAAAAATAGCACTTCCCACGCGAACTAAATTACTTCCTTTTTCCATAGCTATAGCGTAATCACCACTCATACCCATGGAGAGTTTTGTGAAGTTATACGTTTCTTTAATATTGTCGTAGATATCTTTTAACTTCTGAAATTCATTGGCAACTTGCGTTTCGTCATCGGTAAAGGTAGCCATTCCCATTAGGCCGATTACGTTTACATTTTCATATTTCTGAAACGTTTCCGAAGCCAATAACTCTAACGCTTCTTCTTTATCCAAACCAAACTTACTATCTTCTTCGGCTATTTTAATTTGAAGCAGACAATCAATCACGCGTTCTTCCTTTTTAGCTTGTTTATTAACTTCTTTTAACAGACGTTTGCTATCAACAGAATGAATTAAACTTACAAACGGCGCCATATATTTCACCTTATTACGCTGAACATGACCAATCATATGCCATTCAATATCTTTAGGCATTTCTTGCCATTTGCTCTCCATTTCTTGCACCTTATTCTCACCAAAAATACGGTGACCAATATTGTAGGCCTCCATAATTTCTGAAACCGGTTTTGTTTTTGAAACGGCAACCAAAGTTACATCTTCGGGCAACTGCTCTTTAAATGATTTTATTTTTTCTGAAATACTCATAACGTTCTCTTTTCTTCAGTAAAATACAAATAGGAAGCTTTAGTAAAAACTAAAGTTTGTTAAACAATCTAAAACTCGTAAATAGTGACTCCGCTGCGTAATTTGGGTAATACGAAGGTGGTTTTAGGAGGCATTTTTAGCCCTTCATCTGCAATTTTTTTCATTTCAGAAACGCGTACTGGCAATAGACCAAAACCTACCGTAAACTCTCCTGTATCTACAACGGTCTGTACATACGCCATATCGCTTTTACCATCGGTGTATTTTATACGTTGGTCGTTTCGTAAGTCTTTAACGCCTAAAATTGGTTTTAAAATGGTAATAAATAAAATTTGAGCATCTAATGCATCGAGCGCATTGTTTATAGTATAGTTTTTTTTACGAAGGTAGAGCGAATAAAACTCTCCATCCAAATACATGCTAAAATTTTGTTTTTGAGTGGGTTTGTAGTACTCTAAACCTCTATTTTCAATTCGGAACATTGCATCTAGCTGAATTAAAAACTCTTCTTTGCTCAGCCCGTTAAGATCCTTTACCAAGCGGTTAAATTCATAAATTTTTAAATCACTCTCAGGAATTAAATAGCTCATAAAGTAATTATAAGGCTCGTTTCCGGTGTGATTATCATTCTCTTCTTTTAAATCTTCTGCTAATAAGGATGATGAAGCACTACGATGATGACCATCAGCAATGTAAAGGTTTTCCATTTCAGAAAACACTTCTTTTATTTTTGAAACAGTGGTTTCATCATCTACATTCCATAAATAATGTGTGTCGCGGTAGGTTGTGGTAAACTCATACTCAGCACGCGTTTTCATTACGTTGCTTACAATATTTGAAAGTTCTTCATTGTCAGGATGGGTAAGAAGTACAGCTTCAGCGTTAAATCCGACTGTCTTTAAGTATTCTTTAAAAACAACTTCTTTATACTGAAGTGTTTCCTCGTGTTTTTTTATCACGTTATTCTTGTAGTCTTCCGTGCTGGCGGCAGCGACGATTCCGTTAAATTCAAGCCCATCTCGGTTTACAATTTTATAGATGTAAAAACTAGGTTTCTCATCGTCAATGAATACACCATCTTCTTTAAATTCCTGATAGCGGTTTCTAACCAACGAATAGCGTTGCTCCCCAGAAATTTCTTTATGATATTTAAAACCAGGATTTACAATGTGCAAAAATGAAAACGGGTTATCCCGAAGCCGCGACTCCCTTTGTTCTTGGGTATAGCTGTCGTACGACCGTGCAGCAATTAGACTCACTTTATCACGGGTAGGCCGTACGGCTTTAAAAGGGATTATTTTTGCCATGGTTTATAAAAATAGGCTCTTCGACTCCGCTCTGAGACCAGTTTATACTTCAATTTTTAAGTTAGCAAGAAAAGTTACTTAGCAAACTGTTTTGATACGGTTTCCGCTTTTCTATTTTCAGAATAGTCGTAAAAACCTTCTCCGCTTTTCACACCCATTTTACCGGCCATAACCATATTTACTAATAAAGGACACGGTGCGTATTTTGGGTTTTTAAATCCGTCGTACATTACGTTTAAAATAGAAAGGCAAACGTCTAAGCCAATAAAATCTGCTAATTGTAAAGGTCCCATTGGGTGTGCCATTCCTAATTTCATTACGGTGTCTATTTCTTCAACACCTGCTACGCTATTATAAAGTGTTTCAACAGCTTCGTTAATCATGGGCATTAAAATACGGTTAGCAACAAAACCAGGGTAATCGTTAACTTCTACCGGGACTTTATTCAGCTTTTTTGAAAGCTCTTCAACTGTGTTGTAGGTTTCGGCACTTGTGCTATACCCTTTAATAATTTCAACCAATTTCATAATTGGTACAGGGTTCATAAAGTGCATTCCAATCACCATTTCAGGTCTTGATGTTACAGCAGCAATTTCAGTAATAGAAATAGAAGAGGTATTACTGGCTAAGATGGTCTCATTAGAACAAAATTTATCAAGATCTTTAAAAATTTTCAATTTTAGATCTAAGTTTTCTGTTGCTGCTTCAACTACTAAGTTGGCATATTCAACACCATCTACAAGATTGGTATATGTGGTAATATTAGCAAGCGTACGCTTTTTGTCATCTTCACTTATTTTTTCTTTAGCAACCATTCTATCTAAATTTTTAGTGATAGTAGCTATTCCTTTATTTAAAGAATCTTTTGAGACATCAATTAGCTGTACTTTATAATCGTTTTGTGCAAAGGTATGGGCAATTCCGTTTCCCATGGTTCCTGCACCAATTACTGCTATATTTTTCATAGTATTTATAATGTTTTAAAGTTTGAAATTATTTGCATTGCTACTCGCAATGCTTCAGTACCTTGTTCTAAACTAACAACGGGTGTTGTGTCATTATTAATAGAATCGGCAAAAGTTTCCAGTTCGTCTAAAATGGCGTTGTTGTTATCTACTTTCGGGTTGTCAAAATAGATTTGTTTTTTTATTCCTTCTGCATTGGTAAGTATCATCGCGAAGTCGTCTGGTGTTTTTGGTGCATCTTTCATTTTTACCACTTCACATTTCTTCTCGAGAAAATCTACTGAAATGTAGGCATCACGCTGAAAAAACCGTGCTTTTCGCATTTTTTTCATAGAAATTCTACTTGCGGTGAGGTTTGCAACGCAACCGTTTTCAAATTCTATTCGAGCGTTGGCAATATCAGGTGTTTCACTAATAACTGAAACGCCGCTAGCGTGCACTTCTTTCACTTTAGATTGTACCACACTTAAAATTGCATCGATATCATGAATCATTAAATCTAAAACAACCGAAACATCTGTACCACGCGGATTGAATTCTGCTAAGCGATGCGACTCAATAAACATAGGGTTTTTAATCTTATGGTTTACAGCCATAAAGGCGGGATTAAAGCGTTCTACTTGACCAACTTGACCTTTTACCTTATGAATTTTTGCTAACTCTAACAATGCTTCAGCTTCAGGAACTGTATGGGTAATCGGTTTTTCGATAAACAAATGTTTACCTGCCTCAATTACTTGTTTTGCAGCATCAAAATGATATAAAGTAGGCGTTACTACATCGACCATATCACAGGCTTCAATTAAAGCTTCGATAGAAGGGAAACTTTTATAGCCAAATTCAGATTCAACTTTTTCTGAAGCTTCTTTGTCTTTATCGTAAAAACCTACTAGTTCATATTTAGTAGATTGCTCCAGTAATTTTAAATGAATTTTTCCAAGGTGCCCGGCACCTAACACTCCGGCTTTTAGCATCGGCTTTTGTTTTTCACAAAGGTAACAGTTTTCGGGCGAACATACGAAGTGGGTTGCCTATTTAGGTTTTTTTTGAGAAAAGTTAAAGTTAATAAATAGCTCTTAGAGGTTTTTTCTCCTCCTAATTAATTTTTAACGCTTTAACTATCTTTTTCTTCAGAAGAACTGTTTCGATTGTTTTTTATGTTTTCTGAACGATTTGAAATATCAACACGGGTTCTAGAAAGATAGAGTCCATCTTCTAATTGGCAGATATACGCTATTAGCTTTTCGCGTAATGCACAATGCAATTGCCAAGTAGTTTTGGCATCTTTTGCACTACAGAGTGCCCGTATTTTTACAGATTCTTCGGTCATATCGACTACTTCAACCACAGCGGGATTGTCTTCATCCCAATCTTCTTCGGCTTCGAGCATTTTTTCAAACTCAGAGCGTATTTTTGAAACATCCACCCGATAGTCTGCAAATAGGTAAATAGGACGTATTTGATGCGAACTGGTCATAGACCAATTTTCAAAAACTTCTGAAATGACAAACTTTAAAGGCACAACCAAGCGTCTTAAATCCCAAGTTCTTACTACCATATAAGTAAAACCGATCTCTTCTACATATCCCCAGTCATCTTCTATAATAACCGTATCGCCAATTCGAACGGGCTTGGTAATGGCAATTTGTAGGCCGGCAATAATATTTCCTAAGGTGTTTTGCGCTGCAATACCTAAAATTACAGTGGCTACCCCGGCTGACGCCAATAACGAGATCCCTACTTTTTCTAAGGCTCTAAATTGCGAAATGATAATATACCCTCCAATAACAACTACTAAAAAGGTAACGATACGGCGAGCAACCGAAATATAGGTAAGCATTTTACGGGCTTCTTCGTTTTCCTCTTCTGAAACATCACCAATTTTATTTTCGGCAATATAAGTCATTAAATAATCTACAAAACTTGTTATAAACCAAGTAATAGAACCAATTATGAGTATAATTAAGCTGGTATAAACAATATTGGCAAACCCTCCAGAAAGTGAAATGAGATTATCGAGTAGAATGTAAAAAAACAAGGTTCCAAATAAAATACCGGCAGGTCGAGCTAGCTTATCGGCAATGGATTTAATCCAAGGGCGTTTAGATTTTCGCAGTATTTTTCTCAATAAATACGTTACAAATTTTCCAAAAAACCAAGCGATAAATAATAAAAGAAGTATTCCAAAAAATTTCCAGACTTGAAATCCTAAAAAATGTACTCGAGACCATTCAGGCATCATTTTGTCTAGCTTTCGTGGTCCATATTCTTCGTATAAAGGCTCAATGTTTTCCACTGTATTAGCTGAAATAAGCCAAAGAGCCCCATATTCTTCAAATCGAATACGCTGAACGCGCATCACAATATCACGTTCGTTTAATTGTATTTCACCAAAAACAACACTTCTTCTAGGTTTTCCGGCAATAGCCTTATTGGTGGATGTACTAATATCAATTTGTCCGTCGGGACGATCAGAAAGTCCATCCCAATCAATACTCACACGCTGGTTAATGACAAAATATAGTTTTTCAGCTAAAATTGCTGCGTCTTTTTTTGTGACGTTTTGAGGTAATAAGTTTAGATTTAGAGCATAGAGAGCTTCTTCATACTTTCCGCTTCGTGATTTTAAAATAAAATGTTCTAATGCGGCTTGTGGAGTTCTTAAATTATATTGTTTTGGAGGTAAGCCTACTTGCTCATTAAGTCTATTAACACGGTAATAGGCTTCATTATAATCAGTGTAAGGATTTGAAGAATAGTAGGCACTATCATTTATTACACGTTTTTTACTTGGTAATTTACTTTCGTTTACGGGTTGTACTGAGTCTTGCTCAGATTGCGCGTAACCGTGCGAAATTCCTAAAATAAAGAAACCTAAAAGTAGTGTGAGGAAGGGTAACAATTTTTTCATTACCCTAAAAATACTGAAAAAGAACCGCACCTAAAATCATTTAACCTTTTTTAGACTCCTGAAACGTTCTAAAAGAGTTGGATGCGAGTAATGCATAAATACATACGCCGGATGCGGAGTTAAGTTACTTAAACTGTTTTTAGACAATTTTTTTAGTGCTGAAATAAGCGGTGCAGCACTAAAAGTGTTTTTTGCATAATTATCTGCTTGGTATTCAAATTTTCGGGATAGATAATTCATTAGTAAACCGGTTACTTCTGAAACCGGCGTATATAAAACACCAAAAGCTATTAACCCAATATGAAAAGAGGGTTGCGAAACATTTAATGCCTCAGAAAGTAATGGACTACCAATAAAAAGAGATAATATCCAAAGTGTAAAACCAGTAGTTAGAATAGAAGCAAAGAGGTTAATGATAATGTGATTTTTCTTATAATGACCTACCTCGTGTGCCAAAACAGCTACAATTTCGTCGTCTTCTAAATCATTAATTAACGTATCATAGAGAGTAATCCGTTTCTCTTTTCCGAAGCCTGAAAAATAGGCGTTTGCTTTCGTGCTACGTTTAGAGCCATCAATTACAAAAATCTTGTCTAATGTAAAGCCAACCGTATTAGCATATGTCTCAATTTTTGAACGTAAGGAGCCTTCTTGTAATGGGGTTTGTTTGTTAAACAACGGAACAATTAATCGTGCGTAAAACAAGTTCATAAACAGAGCAAAAACCGTTATAATTGCCCAAGTCCATACCCAAAAATAACTGCCAGTAGATTGATAAACCCAAATAATGGCACTTAGTAAAGCCCCGCCAATAATAGCCATCATAAACCAGCCTTTTAATTTATCTAAAAAGAAAGTTGCTTTGGTCGTTTTATTGAAGCCAAACTTTTCTTCGATTACAAAGGTGTTGTAATACCCAAAAGGCGTCATAACTATATCACTCGCAAATAAAATAATTCCGAAGAAAATTAATGCCACTAAAATTTCATTGTCTGAAATAGAACGGGCAATGCCATCTACGTATGCAAAGCCATTTAAAAAGAAAAATAAAAAAGTGCCTATAATTGAAATAAACGCTGTTAAAAGGCCGAAACGGTATTTCTCTTTTTTGTACGCTTGCGATTTTTTGTATTCCGCTTCATCATACACATCATCGATTTCTGAAGGAAGGGCATCGTTAAAATGCTTCGCGTTTAACGCATCAAGTAGTTGGTCAATTATAAAATTGATAACCAAAATGGCGATAATGATGTAAAATAAAGTTTGTGGGGACATACATTTAAAGTATAAAAAAGGAGGATTAATTATTTAAACGGTCGTTGTCTTATTGCTTTATAAACCTGATTTCGGTACATTTTTTTTAGTTTCACTTCAAAAAAATACTCAATCGACGGTTTTTTTACTTTTAAATTAAATTTTGAGTGCTATACAAATTTTCGCTGTCTTTTGGCCTCAAAGATAAGGATTCCTGCTGCTACTGAAACATTCATACTATCAATCTCTCCTTGCATGGGGATGATGATATTTTGTGTGCTGTGTTGCAGCCACTCCTTCGAAAGGCCTGTGGCTTCAGTGCCTACAACTATTGCTGAAGCTTGAGTGTAATCTTGACTATAATACATTTCAGAAGCTTGAAGTTCGGCGCAATAGATTGAAATATTGTTTTCTTTTAAAAATGAAATAATTTCGGTTGTACTCCCTGTGGCAATGTTATTAGTAAATACACAGCCCACGCTACTTCTAATGATGTTTGGATTGTATAAATCTGTTTTCATATCGGCAATTATTACGCCGTCTAAGTTCGCCGCATCGGCTGTACGGAGCAATGCTCCAATATTTCCAGGTTTTTCGGTGGCTTCGGCGACTAAAATAAGTGGCTTTTTAGAAGAAAAAGTGAAACTATCCAACGTGTGTTGTTTGGCTTCGGCAATGGCAAGGATACCTTCAGTTGAATTTCGGTAGGCGAGTTTATCGTATATTTCAGTTGAAATTTCTACAAAATTTGTTTCGCTGTTGCTGAGGTCTTTGATTACATACAAATCTTCTTCAGCTATTATTTCCGAAGAAAAAAGTACGGTTTTTAACCTGCAGTTTCCTTTTATAGCCAACGTAATCTCTCGATGCCCTTCAATAGTAAATAGTCTGTTTTTTTTGCGTTCCCGTGATTTTGATTGGAGCAAAGCAAACTCTTTAATTAGAGGGTTTTGAAGGCTTGAAATGTATTTTTCCATAACACAAAGATACGATGTGAACAATTCAATTGATTTATAATATTGAAAATTTCATAAAGGTTTCTCAATTTATCTCGACTACTGGAACAGCTTTATTATATTTAATAAAATTAAAACCAATCTAATTATGAAAAAACTACTTTCAATTGCAGTGCTACTTGTTTTATTTGTTGCTTGTAAAGATGCAGTAAAGGAAACCACTGAAGAAGTTCACGGGAAAGAAAATGCTTCTGAACAATCAACTGAAGCCACCATGGATTCTTCTGAAGAAAATATGGCGATGTCCTATCCATCTGAGCTTACAAACGTTTTTAAAGCACACGGCGGAATGGGTACTTGGAATAAAATGAACAATCTTTGTTTTGAAATGAATGGAAAGAGTGGAAAAGAAGTACATACCACAACATTAAAAGACCGTCGTTCAAAAATTGAAAACGATAATTGGTCCATTGGGTATGATGGAAGTGATGTATGGTTGCAAGAAAAGGAAGAAAATGCATATGAAGGTAACGCTCGTTTTTACCATAATCTAATGTTTTACTTTTATGCAATGCCTTTTGTTTTGGGTGATGAAGGGATAAATTATGAAATAGTGCAGCCTACAGAATTGGATGGTGAGATCTATAATGCAATTAAAATTTCATATAATGCAGGAATAGGAGATTCACCAAAAGATGAATATATACTTTTTATTAACCCCGATACCGATACCATGGAATGGTTAGGATACACAGTAACGTTTAAGGAAAACCAAAGAAGCGATAATTGGAAATTTATTAAATACGATCAATGGGAGAAAGTTAATGGTTTATTGTTGCCTAAAAAATTGACTTGGTATAACGTGAAAGATGGGAAACCAACGAACGAACGTAATGACCTTCTATTTAATAAAATAATCGTAACTGAAACACAATTAGAGGATTCGGTTTTTGCAAAGCCAGAAGGTGCAAATGTGGTAAATAGGTAATTGTAAAATGTACTTAATACTAAAAAAGTAGCTTGGAAAAGCTACTTTTTTAGTATTTGCACTTTAAAAAGTTTGTCCCAATATTTTCCAGTAATATATAAAATGTCTTTTTCGCCTTTATAGGCAATACCGTTTAATACATTTAAATCTGGGTGCTGTGTTACTTTGTCTTGTAATCCGTTAAGGTCAATAACGCCTTCAACGGCTCCATTTTCTGGATTTATAATAGCTATGGAAGATTGTTCCCATACATTAGCATATATTTTACCTTCTACCCATTCCAGCTCGTTTACTTTTGGGATTCGGCTTGTATGCGTATACAACTCAATATAGTCTGTTTCGGCTAAGGTCTCAGGGTTTAATATCCATATTCTTTCAGTTCCATCACTTTTATAAATTTTAGAATCGCTGTGGCATAACCCCCAACCTTCTTTGCTATTCTCATATACAAAACTACCGGTTCGTTCTAAGGTGTTTTCATCATAAATAAACCCTTTGTTCGCTTGCCATGTAAGTTGGTAAACTTTATTGTTCAAGATGGTTAACCCCTCTCCAAAGTACTGACTGTCTAATTCTACTTGTTGTAATACTTCACCTGTTTTATAATTGGTTTTTCGTAAGGTAGATTGACCACGTTTTCCAGTGCTTTCATATAAGGTGTCGCCTTCAAACTCTAAACCTTGTGTAAAAGCGTTAACATCGTGCGGATATGTTTCCAATAATTTATAGGTGTATAATTCAGGTTTTTTTGAAGCAAGTAGCGTAAACTCGGCTTCAGTGTTATATTGCTCTCCGTCAGCATGAATAGTAGCTTTTAGCTGGTCTTTACCTAGCTTTTGGCTTTGCAGCGAGATAGTTTTTTTGGTATTCTTTTTTGAAACCGCTATTTTTTTATTTCGAAGAGTATAAACTACAGAATCTATTTCGATACCCTCTTTGTTTTGTATTGAGACCGATAGGTTATCTGATGGCTTATATGCTTTTTGGGAATTCTCTATTTTTAGAGAAAATGGGTTTTTTTCTGTTCCTGGGTTATTGCCGCAGGAAGTTATAATCAATGCTAAAAGTATAGCGACGAATAACTTAGGTGACTTCATTATGTATATTCTATTTTAATGTAGGGTAAAAGTAAAAAATCATCGTTAAAAACTATTGTTAAATATGTAAAACTACGTATCTTTGCAGCGGCAAGTCCTACACAACCAGCTCCTGTTGAATCCCCCAGGGCGGGAACGCAGCAAGGGTAAACGGTCGTAGCGGTGTGATGTAGGTAGCTTGCCATTTTTTATGCGCTAAAGTCAAGGAAAATTACCTTCCCATTTCCAACGATTAACTCCCATCAATCCTATTATCATTAAACGAAGATGGTAACAGCTTCGGGATAAACTTGATTAGTAAAGGTAATAAGATGGTACCCCCTGGTAACAAGAAGACTGTTAATGACGGGATGGTTTTGCATATATCTAGCAACTGTGTTTTTACCTTTTGTTTTTCTTCCACAGAAAGATCCCTTGTTGTAGATTTACCTAATAAAACAACTAGCTCACCACTTTCCTCCAGTTCTTGTTGTAATCTTTTTTTATTACGAAGGATAAGCAGTTTTACAGTTGCTGAAGATTGACGATACAAGTGTTTTACGGGGTGTTCATATTCAAATAGTTGTATTTTTTTGGCGTGTGCTGCTGAAAAGTTTCGTAAATCGTCCAAGCTTTTTTGTACATCTTCACCGGTAAACTGAAGTTGACTTGCTAATTGCTGTAAAAATTGAAATTCTGTAGTATCAACCTCTCCATCATCCCAAACAGCCAAGCAGCATAGATCTAGCAAATATTTTTTGGTGAGAAAATCTTTATCCAAAAAAAAACTAAAACTTTTAAAAGTCTTTTCTTCGCTATCAGTTGTCTTTTCTTCAAGATATTCAGATGAAGATTCAAAGAGTTCTAATAACAAAGAGTCGTATTTGCTTTTCTTTCTTTTAGATTTCAGCGCTAATAAACAAGAGGAAATTAAGTTTTTTTCCAAGTTTTGTGCTTCCTCCTTAATAGTGTCCGGTTCCTTTAGGTATTTTTTAAAACAAAGTACATCAATAAATAATAACGCATACGTTAATAAAGAAGCAGCATCTTTTTTGGATAGAAAAGTGTTTTCCTGTAAGCGGGAATCCATTATTTTTTCAAGGGTTGCTGTTTCAGAACTGGAAATAGAAAATCGTTTAAGCCATCCTTTTTTTTGTTTGTCAAGCTGTTTATAGAAAGAAATGATAGCGTTAACAGCTTCATTATAATTAGTGCTGCTTTTTTCTACACTATATATATGTAATAAAGAGTGAAGTAAATTTACTTTACCATATTCTTCTTTAGTCAGTGTTAAATAGGTTAATGGCTCAGGTGAAAGGCTCTTAACCGGTATTCCGTATATAAACCCTGATTTTTTCAATGTATCGTAAAATACTTCGGAAGAAGTAAAGTGCATTTTGTTTTCTTCTGAAGAGAAGATGTATATGAATTTTGATATCCAGCCTGATGCAGAGGGGTTCATTTTTTCTTTTTTTAGATTAACACAAAATTAACAGCTATGATAAAACCGTAGCAGTAATTTAAGCGTAAATGTAATAGAACATAAATTAATCGATAAAAAAACAATCATGAAAAAAACAAAGATTTTTGCAGCAATTGGTGGAGTAGGCATAGCCGTACTCGCCATATTTTTAATCGCTGCCGACCACATTGACTCACCTTCGGTGGCAGGTACAACGACGGATATTGCAGATTTGTATGCCTTTGAGGGCAGCAATGCAGACAATACAGTTTTAATTGCAACCCTTCAAGGTCCTTTAGCACCAGGTGATGTAACCAATAATGCATCTTTTGATGAAAATGTATTGTTAGAATTCAATATTGATAACACAGGTGATTTTAAAGAAGACTTGGTAATACAAGCTATAAAAAGAGGAGACTCTATGTACTTTTTTGGTCCTGTAGCTCCAGAAACACAGGGGCTTAGCAGTACTGTGGCAACTTCTGGTCCAAAACATAGTGTGAAAATTTCAACATCAAGCGAAGTTGAAGTTACAGACAGTGATGGAATGAAGTTTTTCGCAGGTCCTAGAAGAGATGGATTTTTCTTTGACTTTAACCGCTTTAATCAAGTAATTGGTGGGGAAGTAGCTCCAGAAGGATTTTTACCTCCAGGAGAAGCTAGTGACTTTTTTGAAAACGTAAATGTTTTAGCTATATCTGTAGAAGTGCCTAACTCTATGTTGGGAACAGCTCCACCACACGTAGGAGGAGCAGTAGGAATTGATGGACTTCCACCAGCCTACAATGTATGGGTATCAGCAAAAAGAAGACAATAAAATAACATAACAATAAAAACAAAACAAGATGAAAATATATAAATTAAGTATGGTATTTATTGCTATGTGTGCATCCTTACTGTTTGTACAATGTAGCGATGATGACGATAACGTTATAGATTTACAAACCTGTAACGATGGAATTCAAAATGGATCTGAAACAGGAGTTGATTGCGGTGGAACTGCTTGTGAGCCTTGTGCAGATGGTGAAATTAATTTTTCAGGAACCTTTATGCAAGAAGACATAATGGGACGCCCAGGTATAAACACAGTATTTAGTGGTACCGATGAAGTAAAAAATAACTTTAATACCACCACTGTAACAGGTAGAGCTGACTTTACACCAATTTTTGAAAATACATTGGAAACTTACCACGATGTTTACGCTGTATCATTAGGATTAGATCCTGAAGATGTAAACTATGTGCCTAATATTTTAGGTTTAGATGCGACAACTTTTGCGACAGTATTGTCTCAATTTGACGCCTTACAAGTTGCACCAAATGCACAGACCGTGTATTTTGATCCTTCAACCGGAGTAGCATTAACCGGAAGAAACATTAATGACGATGTTATTGATATATCGTTGATATTAATGTTTGGTGGAGGAGACCTAAACAACCTTAACTTTGATGGTACCGATGGCTCGCCACTTTTAATTAGTGACAGCGTAGGTTTTGGAGATCGTCAAGTAGTTGACTTCCCTTATTTGGAAACTCCAAATTAAAAAGTAACTTTAGAGTTGAAAAAAGAAAAGGGCAATTTATTGCTCTTTTCTTTTATATAACAGTTTTATCACTACTTTGAAGTATTAAATTAACAGATTAAATAAAAAACTAATGAAAAAGATACTAATTTTATTTGCGCTTTGTGCCTTTTTCTCTTGTGATGAGAAAAAAGAAAGTAAAAATGACACCGCAAAAATAACACATAAGGAAGATTATAATAAATACCTTTCCACCAATGATAATTCGGCTTATAAAGCTGCTCTTTCAGAAAAAGATTTTTGGAACAAGCGATTGGCAGCAGATAGCAGTGGAGTAGGGGATTTAGGCCCTTTAGCTGGAGGTTATTCAGCTTTATTTGCTGCTACGGGTAATGTAGAAAACTTACAAAAAGCAGAAAAATTACAAAAAAAAGCCATAGAAATATCAGCAACTAATAAAGATGGTTATACCCGTGCTTTGGCAAAGACTTATATTTCACAACATAGGTTTAAAGAGGCCAAACAAATTTTGGAAGAAAGTTATAAAGGTGTTTCGAATAAACACGAAACTGAATTCATGCTTTTTGATGTTTACATGGAACTAGCAGAATATAATAAAGCATATGAAATGCTTAATAAAGTAAAAAATAATGGTGATTATAACTACTTAATTAGGGTATCTAAGTGGAGTGATTACAAAGGTGATCTAGATGCAGCTATTAAATATATGGAGAAAGCTAAAGCAATAGCAGAATCTGGTGGAAATAAGTCATTGAAAGTTTGGAGTTATAGTAACATAGCCGATTTTTACGGCCACGCAGGCAGAATTGATGACGCGTATGCTTATTATCTAAAAACATTAGAGCTTGAACCAGATAATGCATATGTAAAAAAAGGATTGGCTTGGATAGCCTATTCGTATGAGAAAGATACCAAAGAGGCAAACCGCATTCTAGACTCAGTAATGGTAAACCATAAATCACCTAATTACTATTTGCTTAAAGCAGAAATGGCAGAATTTAATAACAATCAAGAACAAGTTGAGGCGAACCAAGAGAAATTTACCGATATGGTTTCAGACTCCTTGTATGGTGGAATGTACAATACTTATTTAATTGAACTATACGCCGATACAAACCCTGAGAAAGCACTTACTCTGGCTAAAAAAGAAATAAACAATCGCGCTACACCAGAAACTTATACACTTTTAGCATTGGCACAATTAAAAAATGAAAATAAAGAAGATGCTTTACAAACTATTGAAACATATGTAGAAGGTAAAACCTTCGAGCCAAATGCACAATATGTTTCGGCTATGGTATATAAAGCAAATGGCATGCAAGACAAGGTAAAACCCCTAAAAGAAGAGCTTTCTGGTGCTTCTTATGAGCTAGGTCCAGTTTTATCAAAAAAAATAGCACAATTATAAAACCGTAACCCGCTAATCCTCGTACATATATGTAGAAAGGTTGATCATCTATAGAGGACTATGGGATCAACAACTGGTTATGCCGGTTTTTTCAGAGTTTTTTTGTTAGTTAAGCACCTTCTATACTTTTATAGAGGGTGCTTTTAGTTTTTACAAATTATTCCGTCTTGTGAAATTTTCTTTCCTTCATTTGTAGTAATAGTGGCAGTATAAAAAAGACAATTATGCTCAATCTTTATTTTAGAAACTATAATTCCATTATTTTCATTAATCCATTTTTTCCCTTCGTCTAACTCATATTTTGAAGAATCATAAGTAAGTCTATACGTACAATCGTCTATCCACTCAATTTTTTCATATTCAGGATTTCCGCTTCCAATTTCGTTTATCCATTCAATCTGGGTATTTTCTTCTCGAATAACTATATACTTTTTTATGATAGAATCTCTTTCAGGGGTATATTCCGAAATGCTATCATTTGAAACTATTGTATACTTTGCCATTTCTTTTGTTTCAGGAATATAAAACTGCCCAATTTTAAAATCAGCACATGTTAATTCCTGTGCAGTTGTAGTGATGCTGATTAATAAAATTGAAAAAATCAATAATGCTATTTTTTTCATATAATTACCTTGAATACTACTTACTCAATAATGGTTATTCCTCCAATCATTTCTAGATTGGTTGGTTTTTCAAACCAGCTTTCCATAAAATCAAAATTTTCTCTGCTTACTTCAAATTCGAAAGTTGATCCTTTTTCTTTATTTCTTTTCATCACTCTATTTAGTCGAGTGGTTTTTGGAATATCTAGAAAATGTGTTGTCAATTCATAGCCGTTCAAATCTGCAAATTTTCTGAATTTTTCACGGTGCTCAAATTTAGAAAATCCTAAATCCAGAATAGAATCGGTTTTTGAGTTTTCCAACTGCTCAACTAAAGTCAGAATCACTTCTTCAGCTCTATCAATTCTTTCGAGAAACCATTCCAACCCGTCATCGGGTTTTTTGTCAGCGAGAAATAAAGTGTTATTCCAAGTATCAATTGAAAAAATAATTCCGTTTGTCTTTCTTTTCAATTGAGTTGCGTAGGTTGTTTTTCCAGAACCTGTATTTCCAAGTATAAGGTGAATCATTTTTGCTTGGTTCAAATTAGGGTAACGAATATAAATATTTAACAATTACTCTCATCTGGAAAACATAAAAACCTTATCCAAAGCGGATAAGGTTTTTAATGGTTTTAATAAATAGTTTTCTTGTTTAAAGTGTTACCTCACCTAATGTATACAATTGATCCATTGTAGGGGTTTCACTTCCGCCTTCAGGCTCTAAGGTAATACCAAAGGCTTCGGTTGCGGCTACTTGTCCCATATCAATCCTGAAAAGTAAAGTTTCAGACTCAGAATAGGTATCAAGCAAGCCAACACTTGTTGGGGTCAAGGGTTGCATGGTTAAAGACCATACTTGATATACTTTACCACGTGGCGGTTCTGGTAAGCCTGAGGCATCTATATATGCAATTTTATCTTTTTTGTTTACATATACCTTGGCGTAGGCCTGTGGTGCCACTGCTTGATTACCCGGTAAGGTGTAGCTATTATATTCTTTAGATCTTACAATGTCTAATACATCGTTGGCCTCTGCTAATTGGCTTTCAGCCTTTTCAGCGTTTTCTTCTAAAACTATATTTTGAGTGGTAGTGTACTGAACTCGGTCTTGAAGATCATTTTTCTCTTTAAGCATCCAAAAAATACCTGCAAGTGCCAATATGGTAGCAGCCCAACCAGTAATTGCTCCCCAATTGGTTGAAGGTTTTCTATCTGAAAGTGATCTAACTTTTCTAATATTATCAAGTATTTGTGACCAAATAAGGGCAGAGAGCGGTGGTGAAACAGCTTCAGCCAATGTAATCACGCTATCCTCTATTAATTCTACTTGCTCTTTTACTTCAGGGTGTGTTTCAATGGCATCCTCCACTTCACTGGATTCTTCAACAGAAAGTGATCCAGCGACATACAGTTCTAAATTACCTGATTCTATAAGTTCTTGTGCGTTCATATTATCCTAATACAATTGTTTTTAAATCCTGCATACATTTTCTGTTGCGGGTTTTTAAAGTTCCTAACGGAATATCTATTTCTTTCGCTGCGTCCTTTTGAGTGTATCCTTTAAAGATTAAAAAATCTATTATTTTGATACAAGCAGGTTTCAATGCGTCCAAGTATTTCTTGATCCCTATAGCATTTGTTTTTTTGTTTAGGTTATCAGACGTAGCTAATATATCTACGAAATTAGTGGTGCTTAGGTTTTTCTTTGAGTTTTTATATGCCTTAGAACGAGTTTTATCTATTGCTGTATTCCTTGCAATATTGAGTATCCACGTAAAAAACCGACCTTTTTTAATGTTGTACGATTTTGAGTTGTCCCAAATCTTGATAAATACATCTTGCATAACTTCTTCTGCATCTCCTTCATCAAGTACAATACTATAAATGATACCGAATAAAGCTTCGGAGTACATAGTATAAAGTTTAGAAAAGGCTTTTTCATTTCCATCTTGCATGGAAATAATTAGTTCGTCTGGTTGTTTCATTGTTTAGTTTTGTGTCTATGCTAAAATAAAGAAATATTTTTGATATTTTAATTATTTAAGTGGATTTTGGACTTGTGTCAACAATATAATGTATTTAAATGAAGCAATAACTTTATTGAATTATTTATTCAATATTTTTTTTAAAAGAATGAAAAAACTTCATGTAAAACCATTAAGCGTTGAAAAAGTGTTAAATTTTAAGAGGTTAAAGTAAATTATTTGAATAAAAACTAAATATTGTTAGTTTTACGGAAATTAACTATTACTTAAACTAAACGAGTCTATGAAAAATTTTACACGGAGTTTAATTTTGGTATTCTGTTGTGGGTTTTTAACCCAAATGAATGCTCAAGATTTTACTCAAAACCTACAAGCTGAATTTCAGCAAAAGCTAGAAAATAGGGAGCTTTCAAAAGAGGATATTCAATGGAAAGTAACGAGTCAACATACTAGTAGAACTAGTGGAGTTGAGCATATTTACTTTATTCAAACTAGTAATGCCATTCAGGTAAATGGCACACAATCTAGTATACATATTTTACCAAGTGGAAAAACGTTATCTTCTAATATTAGTTTCTTCAATAAAGTTTCAGAAAAAACAAATGGAATAAAGTCTCCAGCAATTTCTGCAACCAATGCTGTTCAATCTGCTGCCAGTAAACTAGGCTATAGCTTAGATGGTTCGTTAAGAGAGGTTGAGAAAAAAAATAATGCAAGCCAAAAAACAATTTTAAGCGATGGGGGTATTTCTCTTAGTAATATTCCTGCCAAGCTTACTTATCAACTAACTGAAAACAATGAATTAGTTTTAGCCTGGGATATTTCCATTGAAGAAAAAACTCGGCAAGATTGGTGGAGTATTCGGGTAGATGCTACAAGTGGAGCCATTATTGATAAAAATAACTGGATGCTTAATTGTACTGCGGACCACGAACACAATCACGATAAAGAGGTGTTAGACTATAATAAAAACCTATATGATATCCCAAACTATGAAGAGTTAATGGGAGAAGCAGAAGTTGGATGTACTGAATGTTATGAGGTTTTTGAAATTCCTTTAGAAAGTCCTTATTACGGAAACAGATCGATAACCAGTAATACTGCAGATGCCACAGCATCGCCTTTTGGATGGCATGACACCGATGGTACAGCTGGAGCAGAGTTTACAACAACAAGAGGGAATAATGTCGATGCTTACGAAGCAGGAGATAACTCTGGATATAGACCTGACGGAGGAGCCTCTTTAGAGTTTACAGGGTACGATTTTGATCAAGTTTGGTCTTTTTCAAATCAATATGAGGATGCCGCTATCACTCATCTTTTTTATATTAATAATATTTTGCACGATGTTATGTATCAATATGGTTTTGATGAAGCGAGTGGAAATTTTCAAGAAAATAATTATGGGAATAGTGGTTCAGGAAGTGATTCAGTTAATGCAAATGCCCAGATAGAACAATGGTGTAACGCTACTTTTGGAACACCTCCAGATGGAAGTAACCCATCCATGAATATGTATATATGTAATGACAAGGATGGTTGCTTTGACACCCTAGTGGTAGCACACGAGTTTTCACACGGTACATCAAATAGATTGACTGGAGGTGGTAATAATACCGAATGTTTGAATAACGCTGAGCAGATGGGTGAAGGTTGGAGTGATTTTTATGGAACAATGTTAAGTATGACAGCTACTGATACAGGAGCAGATCCTAGAGCTGTTGGAACCTATTTATTTGGGGAAGGTCAAAATGGAGACGGAATACGAACGTATCCATATAGTACCGATATGGCTGTAAATCCAGATACATATAATGCAATTCAAGGAAGTTCAAGCGTACATAGAATCGGTTCTGTTTGGGCAGAAATGATATGGGAAATGGCGTGGACTTTAATTGATGAGCACGGTTTTGATGATGATTTCTATAATTTTACAGGAGATATTAATCAAGATGCCGGTAACATTATGGCAATAGCCCTTGTTACGGAAGGAATGAAACTACAGCCTTGTAGCCCGGGATTTGTAGATGGTAGAGATGCAATTATAGCAGCTGACCAAGCAATATATGGAGGTGCTAACGAATGTTTAATTTGGGAAGCCTTTGCAAAAAGAGGTTTAGGTTTTAGTGCAAGCCAAGGATCTTCAAGTAGTGTAAATGATGGAACAGAAGCTTTTGACCTGCCACCATCGGAAGCAAGTTTTGAAGCTCCTGCCGATGTTTGTGCAAGTTCAGAAGAATTAACCGATTTAGGAGGTGGAAGTCCTGCTGGTGGTACTTATAGTGGTCCTGGTGTTACTGATGGTGGTAATGGTGTTTCTTATTCTTTTGATCCTGCAGCAGCAGGTGTGGGAGTGCATACTATTTCATATGAAGTACCAGAAGGCCAATGTACAACAGCTTCTACCGATACCGATACCATTGAAGTATTGGCAATACCAGATGGGCCTACAACCCAAGGCGTATCAGATTTCTGCGTAGATGATGAAGTTACTGTTACAGCTACACCAAGCGATCCTAATAACGTAATAGGTTGGTATGATGCTGAGTTTGGCGGAAACTTATTGTCTGAAGGAGAATCTTATACGTTTACACCTATAGGTTCCACAACGGTATATGCTCAAGAAAACCCGGATGGGCCACTTTCAAAACTGGTAATTTCTGAAATTACATTGGAAACTCCAGATAGATTCGAAATTCAAAATGTAGGAGCAGCACAGGACTATTCAGGATATACCGTCGCGGTGAGCGAAGATCCTTATAATGATATAAATGCCATGAATTCCGATACTCAAACTTTAGGTCAAATGAGCGGAAACTCAGTAGTTCAGTATAGTGATGATGGAGGGGCTAATGATTGGGGTAGTAACCTTTTCTGGGATAACGATGGTACCGGATGGATCATTATTATAGATGCAGACGGAAATGTAGTTGATTCAGTTTTCTGGAACTTTACAGCTTCGCAAATTTCTGGTCTTAATGTGAATATTAATGGATTCAACATTACAACTGCCGATTTAGATTGGGTTGGAACCGGTGCTTCATTAGTAACCGAATGTAGTGGATCTTTCAGAAGAAACGGTGATACAGATGCTGCTGCTGATTGGAATGCAAGCTGTGGATCTTCAGATTATGGGGTGCCTAATGATGATATTGGCGTTACCGCTTTTGAAGGTTGTCTTGCTGAACGTACCGCAACTGAGGTTAATGCTGATGATGTAGCACCTGAAATTACATGTCCAGATGATGTAATGGAGATGGTAAATGAAGGAGAGTTATTTACATTACCAGATTATAGTGGAGATACTACGGCAACAGATAATTGCGACACACCCGCTTTAACACAGGACCCAGCCCCGGGAACTGAAATAGGAGAAGGAGTAACGGTAGTGACCATGACCGCCTCAGACGGCGAAAATGAAACTACATGTACGTTTAATGTAACCGTTGGAGTTATTTTGGGTGTAGGTGATGCAGAATTTTACAATAATGTTGCATTGTATCCCAACCCTACAAATGGACAGGTAACTCTTTCTAACCATAGTAATAAGGAGCTAACAGCTGCTGTTATTACAGATGTTAATGGTAGGATAATAAAAACTATTGACCTTGAAAATTCAAGTGTTGAAACGGTTATTTCAATGGAGCAATTTGCATCAGGTATGTACTTTATAAAAATTGAAGCTACCGATGCCAGTATTATAAAACGAATTGTGAAACAATAAGTATATTACAAAGCTGTAATTAAGCAAGCCCCGTATGGAATTTACCATACGGGGCTTTTTTTGGCATTATATTTGGATTGTTTAGTGTAGCTGGTATTTATGAAACATAAAGTAAACGCATAATATGTGATGTGTCCCTAAAAAGAAACATATTACAGCATAAAAAAAGTCCCTTCAAAACTATTGAAAGGACTTTTTTATAGGTGTAAAGTGTATTTATTACTCAATAATTCCACCACAGCTCACACGAGCTCCAGCTGCACCTGAAGGTTGAGACGTAAAATCGTCGGCACCTTGGTGTACAATAATTCCTTTTCCTAAAATATTTTTCTTAGAATCATCACAGCCTATGCACCACTCATCGGTTTGCATTGCAATAGAACCGTCGCCGTTTTCATTGGCTTCAAAGTTACCAATATCACCTTTATGATATCCTTCTGCATCACCCCATTTTCCGTGTTGTTCAAAAGTAGGGTTCCAATGTCCTCCAGCAGATTTACCATCGGGAGCGGAGCAATCACCTTTCTCATGAATATGAATTGCGTGCATACCTGGTTCTAAACCAGTTAATTTTGCTTCCATCTTTACAACGCCGTCTTTTTCGGTAAATGAGACGGTACCAGTAGCACTGCTTTCACTTTTAGACTCTAATTGAATGGTGACGGTCTTTTCCTTCATCATCTCTTTCTTTTCTTTCATCATCTCGTCCTTTTCCATCTTATCCATTTCTTTCTCATCCTTTTTCTTGCCGTCGTTACAGCTTGTAAAAGCCATAAAGGCAAGGGCTGAAAATAATATACTTACTTTTTTCATGGGTTATAATTTTTATGTTTTTGGTTTCAGTTAGAATAAAGGTACGGGGAAAGACAACCATAACCAACATTTTAAAAAAATCTTAGCATTTGGGTTTCTGCATTAAAAGAAGTCTTAATAATGTTTTTTAACCAACTCTCGTTGATCTATAATGCCCATTTTTATGTTTTCTGAAATAAGCAATGCCTTGTTAATTCGGGTTTGTGGCATTTTAAAACGTTTTACATAATAAATTAGGGAGCGTTTTTTTCCATCGGAAAAATTTTCGAAGGTCTCTGAAGCTTCTGGATCGCTTTCAAATACCGCCTCCATTTCTTTCGGCATAACGACACCATATTTAGTAGTGTCTTCATACAATTGCATTTGAAAATAATCGGAAGGGAAAATGCCTAATTCTTTCTGATATCTTTTTCCAAAAGTTATTACATAGCGACCCAATCGTTTCCGTAAGGCAGCATGAAATTCAATTTCATTACTTTCAAAAAAAGCCTTGACCTTTACGCGAGTGTTTTTTTCTTTTAGAAAGGGCGAAACTATTTCTTCAGGAAGATAAATAGCGTGAGTGTCTTCCACTGTTACTTCAAACCGCTTAGAACTTTTTAAACTCATCGTTATTTTAAAGTGGTAATTATTTGTGTTTCGCTGTGCAGGGTTTTATGTACTGGACATTTATCGGCTATTTGCAGCAGGCGTTTTGTTTGTTTTTCATCCAACTCACCTTCAAACTTGATTTCACGGGTAAACGTATCAATTTTGGCGCTATCTTTTTCACAGTCCTCACAATCCACAGCGTGTTGTTTATCATAATTGGTATGCACTTCTACATTTTGCACATCCCACTTTTTACGTTTGGCGTACATTTGTATGGTCATAGCCGTACAAGCAGAAAGCCCAGCTGAAACCAACTCGTAAGGGGAAGGGCCAAAGTTATTACCGCCAAAACTTTCCGGTTCATCGGCAAAACTATAATGATCTCCAATTTTCATTCGGGTGGTAAATCCTTCATCATTATCTAAACTAGCCACTACATCGTGTTTTGACTTAATTTTTTCTTCTGAAGGAACTTGTACATACCGCGAAACCCATCCGGCGATTACACTTCCCACATATTCAGAATCTTCTTTTTTAGTTAATAAATGATCGGCACCATCTAATGAAATGAAACTTTTTGGGTGATGTGCAGCCTTATAAATTTCTTCGGCATTATTAATACCAACCAATTCATCTTGAGGCGAGTGCAGTACCAACAATGCTTTACGCATTTTTTTAGCAGTTTCTGGTAACGACTTGGTTTCAAGATCGTCTAAAAACTGCTTTTTAATGGTAAAGGTACGTCCGCTTAACTCAACCTCGGCTACGCCTTCTTTTTCAATCGTTTCCACATTGCTTTTCAACAGGTGTTTTACATGAACGGGATTGCTAGGTGCCGCAATAGTAGCTACTGCTTGTACGGAATCCAGCTCCGCTGCTGCAAAAATAACGGCCGCACCGCCTAAAGAATGCCCTACAAGTAGGGAAGGAGCTTGATAGTTTTCTGAAAGATAGTCAGTTGCAGCAACTAAATCTTGCACATTACCTGAAAAGTTGGTGTCCTCAAAATCACCTTCGCTTTCCCCTAAACCAGTAAAATCGAATCGGAGTACACCAAAACCTTTGGCAGTAAGTGACCGACTAATATTCCGAACGGCAGATAAATTTTTAGTACACGTAAAACAATGGGCAAAAAGCGCAAAATTATGCGGGTGCTGATTTGCGGGAAGTTCTAAGCGGCCTACTAATTCTTGGCCTTCTTTATTCTGAAAAGTTACTTTTTCTACATTCATGGTGTACTAGTTTGTTTAGTAAAGTCGGGTGTAAACGTGATTCCTATCAAAATTCTATCAAAATCTGGTCCGTCCAGATGTATTTTTTGGTAACCCACTCTTGATTTAATAAGATCACTAAACTTGTATCCTACACCAAACCCTAACCAGTTCTGGGCAAAAGTAGGTTCGTCGCCTACGTTTAACCAAATTTCATTATATACATCTGCATTCCATCTATCGAGAAAGGGATAGCTTAATTTAACCATATATCTAAACCAATGTCTAGTTTCCGTATCCTGATCCCGAACAATAAATCTATTTTCAAATCTTGCCCGATGATCAACGTTAACGTTACCTATATTGTGATCTAGATAAACATCTTCAACAATTCTATGCTCATCAAAGGAAGGTGGAGTTTCAGATAAATATGAGAAATCATTTCTGAAATAAGCATATCCAACCCCTACAGAAAGACCTTCCATAATACGGTATTTTGCACCTGTTCTTATTTTAAATTGTTGCAACTCACTTGCAAACTCATAAAATCTAAATTGAGTCTGTGCTTGAATACTTAATTTTTCTGAAACTTTACTATTGGTAGCTAAAATATACCAAATTCCTAACTCGTCTTCTGGAGCGTTTTGAGCTATTGCAGAAGTAATTGATAAAAAAATAATTGAAATTGAAATAAATCTTTTAAGCATTGCTAATCTTTTTTTGTTGAATTTTATTAAAATAATACTGGTGGCAAAACCCTTTTTAGAATTGCACCACCAGTATACTATTTATTGTTTAGAAATTGAAGGCTTTTAACTACATTCCCGTATCCATTCCTTGTTGGCCTTCGCCTTTAAGGTATTTATCTAGGAAGTCTTTAATTTTTCCATAAGCCTCAATTTGGTTTTCTTTTTTCACAAAACCGTGGCCCTCATCTTCAAAAAGTACGTACTCTACAGGTACACCATTCTTTTTAACGCCGGCAACAATCTCGTCACTCTCCACTTGTAATACACGAGGGTCTTGCGCTCCTTGTAATACCATAAGGGGTTTTGTCACTTTATCAGTATGAAATAAAGGTGAAATCTCTCTTAACCTTACAGAGTCGGCTGTATTTGGGTCGCCCATTTCAGTATAAAGTGCTTCTTTAAACGATTCCCACCATGGTGGTATACTTTTTAGCGTTCGTAACCAGTTAGTTACACCAAAAATATTCACGCCTACGTCAAATTCTTCTGGGGCGTAAGTCAAAGCAGCCATCGTCATATATCCTCCATATGAACCACCTATGATTCCAATTTTATTTCCATCAATCACGTCTTGTTCGGCTAGCCAATCTTTACCAGCGATGCAATCTTTTAAATCTTTATCCCCATGGTTTTGATCGTCCATTTTGTAGAAAGACTTACCATAACCACTACTTCCGCGGTTGTTAACCGCTAAAACAGCATAGCCGTGATTTACCAAATATTGAATGGTGGAATTAAAACCTTGTCGTGATTGTCCGCCTGGTCCACCGTGTACCCAAACTAATGCCGGCACTTTATTTTCTGCGGTAGCTTGCTTGGGTTGATAATAGATTGCAGGGATTTCCAATCCATCAAACGATTTAAAACGAATCACTTCAGCAGAGACTAAATCATCTCCGTCTATTTCATCGTTTAGCACATCGGTAAGTTGGTTTAATTCTTTAGTTTCTAAATTATAGGAATATGAATTTGTTGGCGTATGTGATCCTCCAGCTCTAAGTAAGGCTATAGTTTCGTCTCTGGAAAAACTAGCACTGTTGATACTCTGTCCCTCGATTTCTGGAAAGTCTATTACATCTCCACTAGCTACTTCTTTCACTTCCATTTTGGTTTCAGCATCCTCGTTGGTAAATAGAAGTTGATAGGTGCCGTTATGGGTAAAATAAAAACCAGTAATGTCCCAATCACGTTCAGCAACTTTTTCCGAAGTGCCTTCAGCTATGTTATATTTCATAAGTGTGCTATACTCACCATCGGCATCGGTGGTGTAATAAAGAGACGTCCCGTCTGGGGAAAAATCTTGAGGTGAATTACCGCTTAACGAATCATTGATTTTTGTTCTTTTGCCTGTTTCGGTATTCAGAATATACAAATCACTATCATTGGTATTGATTGATTTGCCTAGGGCGATGTGTTTTCGGTCTTCGCTCATCCCGCCAAAATCCATGCCGTCTTCATTTTTATAGATTATTTTAGGTGTAAAGGTTTCTATATCCATTTCATAATGATCCATGTATTTTGAATCGCGTTCATTACTTCCGTAGAAAAAGCTTTTTCCATCTTTTGCCCAACCACGGAACAATGCACGAACTTTTTCGGTAGGTGTCAAGGCTTTGGTGCCGGTGCTATCTTTCACATATAATTTAAAAATTTCATCCCCATTTCCGTCCATACGGAATAAAATACGATCGTCTTCAGGGAAATATGAAATCCCATATACCGAAGCACTATCAGACTTTGTTAGTTGTGTCATCTCACCGCCATTGGCTGGTACCGTGTACATATTGTAAATGCCCGAACGGTTGCTGGTCATTAATACCTTGGACTTGTCTGGCGAATACCCATTGGCATAGGCATTTTCATTGTCCATAAACTGTTCAATGGAATACTGCTTGATTTCTTCCATTTGTGCGGTTTCTTCTTTTTTCTCCTCCTTACAGGAATAGAACAGAAGCAAACCGAGACTGATTACTAAGAGTTTTTTCATCATATTGGTTGTTTAATTGGTTTCGAAGGTTTTTGTTTCTTTAAATGGGGACAAGTCTATATTTTCCATATTAGACTTATATTCTGGCCATTCGGTTACAAAGAAATTGTTGGTGGCTTTTAGCGCTTCGGCTAATGCATTTTTGGCGTGCTGCATTAACCGTTGTTCTGTAGCAGTCATTCCGTTAGGTCGACTGCCGCTATACCATCTTGCTTGCCCGATGCGTTGCATTACATTAGGCTCTGTACTGCGCACAATACCTTGCCTATCGTCTTCTTTGCCTAGATAGATAGCAATGACTGAGTCTATTTTCTTCACAATCTCTTTACTGGCTTTAATTTCGTCTTTGTATTTTTTATCTTCTGAGGCGTTTTCTTTTAATTTTTTTCTAAAATCTTCCGAAGCATTTTTACTCTCCACCAACTGTTTTACAGCATCGGCAGCGGTTTGGGTCATTTTTTCCAATTCTTTTGAAGCAGCATAGCTTTCATTTATTGCTTTTTCTGAAATAGTAAGCCTAGGATCACTTTTTACGGTTATTGAACTGGTTGAGGTTTCATCGTTATAAGAAAGCTCTGCTCTATAAGTTCCAGGCTTTACCGAAGTACCACTGGGTTCGTTTTTTCTATCTCTAATAGAACGAGAAGGGCGGTCAACTCCAGCTTCATTCATTCGCCATCGCCACGTGTAAATACCTGTACTGTCTGGTTTTTTCTGTTTTAAGGTTCTAATTAAACGAGAACCATCGTAAATTCTTAAATACAAGCTGTCTTTGTGTTTTCCATCCATTTTTTCTTCGGAAGCTATTTCGTCTGTTTCCTCTTCCTCTTCTTCTTCTTCTTCTTCTTCGGAATCTTCTTTATTTTCATCTTTCTCGGTAGTTTCAGTATCATCTTTTTTAAAGTAATACTTGAATAAGGCTCCGCTACTTCTATTTTCTCCATTGAACAGTGCATCTGCTCCAAAACGGCTACCGGTGGGTTGTTGATACGAAGCTTGGTAAGCAGTTGGGGCTTCAAATAGCTTACTATTTTGATCTAAGACTGATTTGTTACGAGCAATCTCGCGTAACGGACGAATATCATCTAATACCCAAGCCGCTCTTCCAAAGGTTCCTATAACTAAATCGTGTTCCCTCGGTTGAATAACTAAATCCTTCACTGAAACTGTAGGAAAACCGTGCGTCCATTTTTGCCAGTTTTTTCCAGCGTCTATTGAAACATACAAACCATCATCAGTTCCTAAAAACAATAAGTTCTTTTCTTTGGGATCTTCTACAATGCTTAACGTATAACTTATAACATCGTCTTTGTCAACGATTCGGTTCCAAGTTTTTCCGTAGTTAGTTGTTCTATAAGCATACGGTGTATAATTAAAACGTCTATAATCGTTAGCTACTAATAATGCCTCGCCTTTATTTTTATTGGAAGCTTTTATTTGTACAATCCAACTTCCTTTAGGTAAGTCGGGAATGTTGTTTGATACATCTGTCCAATTTTGACCTCCATTTTGAGTATAATGAACACGCCCGTCATCAGTTCCTACCCAAAGCATGTTTTGCTCAACAGGGGAAGGTTCAATCACTAAGATGGTAGTATGGTTTTCGGCCCCAGTAGCATCAAGTGTAAGTCCGCCACTTTCCCCTTGTTTTTGTTTTTCAGGGTCGTTGGTTGTTAGGTCTGGTGAAAGTACTTCCCAAGTAAGCCCTTTATCGGTGCTTTTGTGCACAAACTGACTTCCGAAGTACAGCGTTTTTGAATCAAAAGGATCGATATTGATTGCGGAATTCCAATTAAAGCGCAAATGCATATCAGGATCTGGATGCGTAGGTTTTACGGTATAGTTGTTTCCGGTGATATGATCATACCGACTTACATATCCTTGCTGGCTCATTGTCCAGCCATATTGACTATCGTCTGGGTCTGGGACCACATCAAATCCATCCCCAAAACTAATTTCCTGCCAGTAGCTGTTTCTAATTCCTTGAGATTTCCAAACATACGCAGGACCTCTCCAACTACCGTTATCTTGCATACCACCATACACATTATATGGAAATTCATTGTCAACAGCGATATGATAAAATTGGGCAACAGGAAGATTTCCTATAAATCGCCAACTTTCGCCGCCATCGTGAGTAATATTGAGTCCGCCGTCATTACCATCCAACATAAAACTTCCGTCTTCAGGGTGAATCCACCACGCATGATGATCTGGATGTACCCCATTATCAGCTCCATAGGCTGGCATTAATTCTTCAAAACTTTTTCCTCCGTCTTCTGAAACATTCACATAGGTAAAGACTGAAAAAACACGGTTTTCATTTTCAGGGTCCACATATATTTCAGCGTAATAAAATGGACGGTTTCCTATTTCGCTCATATCGTTATTAATCATTTTCCAGGTAAACCCTCCGTCCTCACTTTTGTAGAGCGCATTTTTTTTAGATTCTACTAGGGCATAGACTATATCAGGTTTATTAGGTGCAATGGCAATACCAATTCGTCCCAAATCACCTTTTGGTAAGCCGTCTTTATCAGTACGTTCTTCCCAAGTTTCACCTCCATCGTAGGTTACATATAAACCACTGCCTTCACCGCCAGATGTAAAAAACCACGGTTCACGTTTATGCTCCCACATAGCAACCATCAATTTATTAGGATTGGTAGGATCCATTACCATATCGGCAACGCCTGTTTTGTTGTTAACAAAAAGGATTTTATTCCAAGTTTTTCCACCATCGGTAGTTTTAAAAACACCGCGTTCAGGATGTTCACCCCAAGGCGAACCTATTGCTCCTACATAAATTGTATTTGGGTCGGTAGGGTCAATAACAATACGGTGAATATGTCTGGTTTTTTCCAACCCCATGGACTGCCAAGTTTTTCCACCATTGAGCGATTTATATACTCCATAACCGCCATTTAAACTGTTTCTAGGGTTTCCTTCACCGGTTCCTACCCAAATTACAGAGGGATTTGATTGCTGAATAGCCACCGCCCCAATAGAAGCTGTAGGTTGATTATCAAAAATGGGTTGCCATTTTATCCCTCCACTGTTACTTTTCCATAAGCCACCAGAAGCTGTTCCCACATACATCACATCGGGATTGTCGGTCACCACATCAATGGCAGTAACCCGACCAGACATACCACCTGGACCAATGTTCCGAGGTTTCATATCTTTTAGGATATCCATTGAAATTTGTTGTGAGAAAGATGAGATTGAAAGAAGTAAAAAGGTAAAAAGGAATAGTTTTTTCATTGATTGATTTTTTCAGAAATAAAAATTAGCTTATAAAGTTAAGAAAATGTGAAAGAGCAAGTCTTAAAAGGCTGTTAATACACCTTATTTTTTTGTCTTAAAATTGGTACCTTTAAGGTATGAAGAAGAAAAATAGACCTACGGGATTTGTTTTTACCAAACATGACCCAAAGGAACAATCTCCCTTTGAACGACTTTTCGAAATTTTTCAAGAATTAATTACGCATACATCAGGTGATTTTGATGAAGCCATTGATTGGTTGCGGCAGCTTGATAAAGAATATAACCTGACGACTGCAGAATACACCATAGACGATTTTATTGAAGACCTGAAGAAGAAAGGATACATCCGTGAAGAATTTCAACCTGATGGAAAAGGCGGTGGTAGGGGAGAAGGAAAAAATTCCATTACTGAAAAACTGGAACGCTCGCTTCGGAAACGGGCGTTAGAACAGATATTTGGCAAATTGAAAAAAAGCGCCGGTGGGAATCACAAAACTAAATATAGAGGCCAGGGAGATGAACAGGCTGGTGAGTTTAGAAACTACCAATTTGGTGATTCTTTAGAGCGTATTTCGATGACCGAAAGCTTTAAAAACGCTCAAATAAATCACGGGATAGATGGGTTTAACCTTACGGAAAATGATTTAGTGGTTGAAGAATCGATGCACAAATCGCAAATGAGTACGGTGTTGATGATCGATATTAGCCACAGTATGATTCTGTATGGTGAAGATAGGATCACGCCCGCCAAAAAAGTAGCCATGGCTCTTTCTGAACTGATAACTACCCGCTATCCAAAAGATACATTGGATATTCTGGTCTTCGGAAACGATGCTTGGCCTATAAAAATTAAAGATTTACCCTATTTAAATGTAGGTCCATTTCATACGAATACCGTTGCTGGATTACAATTGGCAATGGATATGTTACGTAGAAAGCGAAACACCAATAAGCAGATTTTTATGATCACCGACGGAAAACCAAGCTGTATGCAACTTCCCGACGGGACATATTATAAAAATAGCGCAGGACTCGACCCTAACATTGTAAAGAAATGCTATATGATGGCAAGACAAGCGCGTAAGTTGCACATTCCCATTACTACTTTTATGATTGCGGAAGACCCTTATTTAATGCAATTTGTAGATCAATTTACGGCAGCCAACCAAGGAAAAGCATTTTATACTGGATTAAAAGGATTAGGTGAAATGATTTTTACCGATTATGAAACGAATAGGAGAAAGCGGATTAGGTAGAATAATAAAAAAGAATATAGAAATTAGAGTATAGAATATAGAGGTTAAAATTAAAGTTGTGGAAATTTAAAATGTAGCAGTGAGTAGAAACTTAAACTTGAAGAGCAAAAAAAAGAAAATATGAAAATAGAAAATATAAAAACCTTCGGCGACTTAAAAAAAGCTGGATTTGAATACAAAACCATTAAAGAAGAATTACGAAGAAACTTACTTCAGAAATTATTAAAAAAAGAAACGGTTTTTGAAGGAATTCACGGTTATGATTATACTGTTATACCGGAATTAGAACGCGCTATCCTTTCCAAACACAACATCAATCTTCTTGGATTGCGAGGGCAAGCTAAAACACGATTGGCGCGACAAATGGTTTCGCTGTTAGATGAATACATTCCAGTAGTTGCGGGAAGTGAAATTAATGACGATCCTTTTCACCCTATTTCTAGATTTGCAAAAGAATTAGTACATGATAAAGGTGATAAAACCCCTATTGAGTGGTTACACCGAGACGAACGCTTTTCAGAAAAACTAGCAACACCCGATGTTACCGTGGCCGATATTATTGGTGACGTAGACCCGATTAAAGCTGCCAATTTAAAATTGACGTATGCTGATGATCGCGTGATTCATTTTGGGATGATTCCGCGCGCCAATCGAAGCATTTTTGTAATAAACGAATTGCCCGATCTACAACCACGTATACAAGTAGCCTTATTTAATATTTTACAAGAAGGTGATGTACAAATTCGTGGTTTTAAATTACGAATGCCATTGGATGTACAGTTTGTATTTACTGCAAACCCAGAAGATTATACCAACCGGGGAAGCATTGTAACCCCATTGAAAGATAGAATCGGTTCGCAAATATTAACGCATTATCCTGATGATATTAAAACCGCACGAACCATTACTCAGCAGGAAACGATGGAAGCCTCTGCAACCAAAGAAAAAATATACGTGCCTGAACTGGCCAAAGATATTGTAGAGCAAATAAGCTTTGAAGCCCGTGAAAGTGAGTTTATTGACGCAAAAAGTGGGGTGAGTGCTCGGTTAAGCATTACCGCTTTCGAAAATTTACTGAGTACTGCCGAAAGACGCGCTTTACAAAACGGAGAAGATAAAACATCAGTTCGATTAAGTGATTTTATGGGTATTATCCCAGCTATCACAGGTAAAGTGGAATTGGTATACGAAGGTGAACAGGAAGGTGCCAGTGAAGTAGCTGAGCAATTGATAAACAGTGCTGTTAAAAGACAGTTTGAAGGTTATTTTCCTAAGATTGAAAAACTTCAAAAAGAAAGCGATGTAGATCCGTATGCCAATGTGGTCGCGTGGTTTTTTGAAGAAAGTGGATTTGAATTGTTGGATACGCTATCAGATACTGAATATAAACGTCAGCTTAATAAAATTGAGCCATTGGAGCAATTACTGAAAAAGCATGTTCCGGATATTTCAGCTAAGGATAAACCGTTTTTTAAAGAGTTTGTGTTATGGGCGCTTTCAGAATATAAAAAATTGAGTAAGCATAATTTAGGTGATGGACTGGAATTTAAAGATGTATATGGCGGGTATATTAGTGGGTTATAATAACTCACTAATAGCCTTTATAATCAAGGCGAGTCCACTAATCACCATAATGGCAATTACCCATTTTCTAAATGCGAGTTTACTCATACGTTGTAACAACCATTTGCCAATTAGGTTCCCTACGATAGCTCCAAGTCCCATAGCAATACCATAAACCCATAGTTCATCGGTTAATAAGCCGAAAAGGGCATAGCTACCTATTTGTGCTATTCCGAGAAAAAAAGATTGCGCGGCTTTGGTGCCCACGAGCGATTCCTTGTCTATACCAGCATTTAGTAGAAATGGGTTTAAGATTGGGCCCATGCCACCGGTTAAAGTTCCTATGATGGAGATAAAGAAGCCCAAAGGGATAAAATACCAGAGCTTTACTTCAAATGAACGCTCCTTTTTTCCAAAGCGATATTGAAAAAAGGTACTTACCAGAAACAGTCCGACGATAATTTGTACCCAATAAATCTTTACTTCAGCAAAAAGCCAAGCAGCTAGAACAGCACCAATCATAGCTGAAGGAACATAAAACCAAAAAATCTTCCAGACAATGTGTTTCCAGAAGATTATAATACGTGTAGGGCGACTTATAAAGGTTCCCAAGTTTATCACAGGAGCCGTTTGCGAAGTACCAATTAAAAAGTTGAGTATGGGTATTTGCATTAAAGCGCCACCACCGCCACTAATAGTAGAAAGTGTAAAGGCGATTGCTCCTAAAAAAAAGAGACCAACAAGTAAATAAGGTGAGAGGGAATTGATTAGTTCCATTCTTCAAAATTACAGAAATAGATTTGCTTTTATATTCAAAAAAAAGCTGCCTATAAAAATAGACAGCCGGTTTTAAATTAATATAGGAGAGTTTTACTTGTTAGGTATTTCTAGTTCTTGACCAGGATGTATAACATCTGGGTTGTCTAATATATTTCTATTAGCTTCAAAAATTTTATTGTATTTCATTGGGTCACCGTAATATTTTTTTGAAATTTTACTGAGTGATTCTCCTTTTTCCACTGTATGATATGCGTAAGCATTTTTGTCTGCCACTTTAATATCAGCTTCAAGATCTTGTGGATTTTCACCGCCAGATTTTTTAATTTCGTCCCATAAACGGTCTTTGTCATATTGGGTATTTGCGGTACCCCAAATTTTTAGTTTCCCGTTTTCTTCTTTTACATCACCATTTTGGATTTTAAGTTTTTCACCTAAATCTAAAACATTTTGATATTTAGCTTTAATCATTTTTTTATTTTTTTTATTAATGCGTTTTAAATATACAACTTTTAGAAGTTTATGAAGTCATTTTAATTAAATAACTGTATGTAAATTCTACTTTAAGTAACGACATGATTAACATTTAACTTAAAATTAAGGAGGTTTAATACAACCTTATGAAACTCAGCGTTATCTTTGTTTTAAACAAAACAAAAATCAACGATATGAAATTTAAATCAATTATTATGTCACTTGCTGTAGCAACGATGTTGTTTACTGCTTGTAATGACGGAAAAAAGAAAGAAGCTGAAGCAAAAGCTGAAGCTGAAAAAATGGAAATGGAAGCCCAAAAAAAGGCTGAAGAAGAGGCTATGATGGCTAAAAAAGAATTTGAGCAAAATACAATTGCCTCAAAAGCTATGAATAACCAAAACATGTCTACTTTAGTTTCTGCACTTAAAAAAGCAGGGCTTGCACAAACTTTTATGGAAGAAGGTGAATACACAGTATTTGCTCCAACCAATGAAGCTTTTGAAGCTGTTCCAAAGAAAAATATGGATAACTTAATGATGGATGAGAATAAAACTCAACTTCAAGGATTATTAAAATATCATGTTGTTTCTGGTGAGTGGACGGGCGATGCTCTTATGAAAGCAATAAAAGATAATGACAATAAATACAGAGTAACCACTTTACAAGGTGAAAACATTGTTCTATCTACAAAAGATGGTAAAATAATGGTTAAAGATGCTAAAGGAAACACGGCAACTGTTGTAAATGGTAATATGGATGCATCTAATGGTGTTGTTCACAGTATTGATAAAGTACTTATGCCTAAGGGATAATTGCTTAGAATAAAATCAATAAAAAGACCCCATTTTTGGGGTCTTTTTTTTATACTTTTTTGAAACTACCAGAGTCTACATCTTTTATAAATTGAATCAATCCTTGAAAGAATACTTCTTGATCATCATATTGCGAAAGATGACTTCCGTTAGGGCACAGATGAAACCTACCGTTTGCTACATTATTTGCAAGCCATTTCATTTCTTCGGGATTCATCGTATCATGAGTGGCTCCAATGGAAAGTGTTGGAACAGTAATTTCGTGCAGGCGATCTTTTACATCCCAATTTTTTAAAGTGGCATCGCCTTTAACTCCAAATTCGCTCGGACCTTGCATGGTTACGTATACGTCTGGATTAAGGTGCTGAAACCCTCTTTGTATCGAATTAGGCCATTGGTCTACCGGCATACGGATTACGTGTTTTGGGTAGTAATTTTCAATAATTAAGTTGAGGTATTCTTCATTGCTGTAATCTTCGGCAGCTTCATATTGCATGATTTTTTTCAGAACCGTAGGATCAAGTTGTGGTGCTAATACCTTTTCATTATATTTCATATAATCAGGAATGGAAGGCACCATATTCGAAACGATTAATCCTTTTAAATTCTCTTGATATTTTAAAGCATATTCCATTGCTAAAATACCGCCCCACGATTGCCCAAATAAATAAAAATTATCACTGTTTAAGCCTAGTGACTTACGTACTTGCTCCACCTCTTCTACAAAACGTTCGGTTTTCCAGAGGCTTTTATCGTCTGGTTGATCGCTATAGTAACTCCCCAATTGATCGTAATAATAATATTCAACTCCTTCTTGCGGAAAGTAACCATCAAAACATTCATAAATTTCGTGTGTCATCCCAGGTCCGCCGTGTAATAACAACACTTTTATTGTAGGATTATTACCGGTTTGCTTGGTCCAAACATTGAACGTTCCTTTTGGTGTTTCTATAGGGATCATTTTAATTCCGCCAGTAAATTGGTCGTCTTTATCAGTAAAAGAAAGGTATTCAGTTTCTGAATCATCTTGGTTGCTTTTTTCCTCAGTCTGGGTTTCAGCTTCATTTTTACAACTGATTGAAATTGCTAAAATGGAAAATAATAAGATTAGTTTTTTCATTTGGTTTGGTTTTTAGAAAGGTATTCGTTTTTCTTTAAATCGTCAATGGAGTTTACTGTCAGGCTTTTTCCGTCCCTTAAAACAATATTTTTAGAGGTAATATCTAACACATCGTTATAATAATGATCGGTGATGATAATACCTTTTGTTTCTGAAATTTTCATTAAAAACTCTCTTAATGCTTTTATTTGAAGTGGTTCCAGCATAGAAAATGGTTCGTCTAACATAAGGAACGGATGCGGCAAATGGCTAATTAAAATTGTTTCAAAAAACTTACGTTCTCCGTGAGAGAGCATGCCTGCTTTTTTATGGGTAAGCTTCGCAACAAATGGATTGTAAGAAACGGCATCTTGTTCTTTTTCCCCTTGAAAATACATTGGGATAATATCACGTACTCTTTGATTGTTAGGTAAAAAAGGGTGTTGCGGTAAATAGGTTATCAATTGTTTTTTTATGACTTCGGAAGAAGAAATTTTTGTTCCATTTATTTCAAGCTGTAAACTTTCTGCGGAAAGCGTTCCGAAGAGAATTTTTAATAAGGTAGATTTTCCACTTCCATTCTTTCCAAAAATTCCAAAAATATTTCCTGTTTCTATTGTAAAAGAAACATCATTTAAAACTTGGTTTTTTCCGAAGCTTTTGGTTACATCATGTACTTGTAAAGTTGCCAAAGAATAGATAAAAGCAGGTTAATAAAATTGAAAATAGTGGGATTGCAATAAGTAAATTTATGAAAAAACTAACCTTTAATAAGTTCCACTTGGTCATTCCTAAGTTGTAGTAAAAATAATATTCATCATTTTTAAAAACTCGAAAACCTAAAAAACCAAACAACAAACCTATGGTACAAAAAAGTCCAAAACCCCAAAGAACATTGGTAGCGATACAGCATACTATTCCGAACCCCGAGATGAATGGGAATATATCTTTATAGTATTGCCAATGGGCGCGAATATTCATTCTCTATTGGTGTCCAACGTGGCAGCCACAGCCGCCTTTCATAAAACCTTCTGTTTCTTGATGCCAAGGAAAGGCTTGGTTGTATTTGTTGTGTTCCCACCAAAAAGGTGAACGCTCTTTTGCGTGGTTTCCAATTTCATTTAAAGTGTTAGCATCGTATAATCGGCCATTAACCATTACCATTTCTATACTTTGCGTGTTTTCAATATCGTCTAATGGGTTATCTGTTAACACGATTAAATCTGCCATTTTTCCTTTTTCTAAAGAGCCTACATCATTTCCGGCTCCAATATATTCAGCTGCATTAATCGTGGCAGTTTTTAGTGCCTCTAGATTGGTCATTCCACCTTGTTTAAGCATCCATGTTTCCCAATGAGCTCCCAATCCTTGTAATTGTCCGTGAGCTCCCATATTAACTTTCACACCAGCATCACTCAATTTTTTAGCGGTTTCTGAAACTAAAATATGTCCATTTTCATATTCTTTTTCAGGAACCATCGTACGATGGCGCGAACGACTATCAACAATTCTTCTTGGTGTAAATTGTAGCAGTTTTTCATTTTCCCAAACATTATCACGTTGGTAATAATAGTACTCGCCATTCAATCCGCCGTAATTTACAATTAGGGTAGGCGTATAGCCAACGTCGCTTTTACCCCAAACTTCTAAAATATCTTTATAAATAGGCGCTACAGGAATGTTGTGTTCAACACCTGTGTGACCATCTATTACCATTGAAATATTATGGAAGAAAGTAGATCCGCCCTCTGGAACTACATTAATACCTTCCTCGCGTGCGGCTTGCAATACTTGTTGGCGTTGTTCTCTTCTTGGTTGGTTATAGCTTTTTACACTCTTTGCCCCAAAAGCTTTTGTGCGTCGAATGCTACTCTTTGCGTCTTCTAAGTTATTTATAACAGCTTTAAAATCACCGTCGGCGCCATATAGTATAAAACCCGTAGAATATAATCTTGGACCTGTTAATTTCCCAGCTTTTAATAATTCAGAAATACTGAATACCGTTTCTGTATTTGCTGAAGGATCATGCGAAGTAGTGACCCCAAATGCTAAGTTAGCCATTAACTGCCAGTTTTGTTGCGTGGTTAAACCATACCTAAAAGCCCCTACGTGGGCGTGCGCATCGACCATACCAGGCATAATGGTTTTTCCTGCAACATCATACACTTTTGCATCATTTGGAACCTTGATTTTAGAAGTTTCACCGATTGCTTCAATTTTATTTTCATTAATTACAATGGTTCCGTTTTTAAAAACTTTGTCGCCATCCATAGTAATAATTCGGGCATTGGTAAAAGCAATTTTTCCTGATGGTGTATCAACTGGAGCTGTAAGACCAATTTTAGTTCCTTCAAGTGTCATTTCAGGAACTTCTTCAGAAGAACCTGGTAAGAATGTGAACCTATTTTTTAGTTCATTGCTGAAATATTCATCACCCAATGTCCACATTATTTTTTTACTGTCTGGCGACCAATGTAAATTTATACCTGCATCCCTTGCAATTTGCGAAACTGGAACCGATTTTGATTTATTGTCTAAGTCTATAGTTTGGCCATTTAAAACCAACGGTGCAACATACGCTTTATGAAGATGTGTAAAAGCAATCCATTTATTATCTGGACTAGGAACTAATCTGTTGGCGTATTTAGATTTTAGATGCTCTTTTTTGTCGTTTCCGTTTAAGTTGACGCTGATTAATTTTTTAGTAAGATTTCCGAAGTAAGTACCGCCTGTTTGCAAGAAAATTCGATTTCCATCTTTACTGAATATTGGATATTCACCATCTTTGGTCACAAATTTTTCATTGTTACCAGAAGTATCCATTGTATAGATTCCCGGTTTTTTGGTAAACGTAAATCCTTGATCTGTGTTTCCTTTTTCTTTTCTGAACACAATGTGTTTACCATTTTGAGAATAAGAAGGTGTTCGGAAAATTGCTTTTTCTTGGGTAAGTTTTACAGGAGTTCCCCCTGAAGTGGATACTTTAAAAATGGCACCTTTTTCAAGATCGTTCCAAGTGACGAAAACAATATGCTTTCCATCTGGGGAGAATGTTGGTTCAAACTCAAAATCGGTGCCGTTTGTAATTCTTTGTGGGGAGCCGTTGGGTAATTCTTTTTTGTAGAGAGAACCCAAAGCATTAAAGATAACGATTTTTCCATTAGGAGAGGTCACAGCATGACGAATTACTTGTGGGGTGAATGTCTCTTCTTCAACTTTATTGTTAAAATGAACGCGGTCTGCAATATCAATTTTTACTTCTGCGGTAAATGGAATGTTTGTTATTTGTTGTGTTTCGGTATCAATTTTATTGATTTTTCCACCGCTCCAAAATACTAGATCGGTATTATTAGGCATCCAGCTAAAGTTTGGGTACACACCAAAAATAGCCCAAGCTTCTTGTTGGTCTTTGTTGAGTTGATCATAAACAGGCCATTCTTCACCCGTTTCTAAATCGTGTAAAAACAGTACACTTTTCTCACGAACCCGTTTTACAAATGCTAATTTTTTTCCGTTAGGCGAAATTATTGGACGAGCAGCTCCACCTGGACCTCCAGTTATGGTTTCGGTTTTTCCTGTTTCAAAATTGTAGCGTTTAATTACATAAATTTGACTATTTGGGTCTTTATTATACTGAAAATTTCCACCTGGATACATATCTTCAGAATAATACAAATACTTACCATCAGGTGAAACAAACGGTTCATTAACGTCTTGTTGATCGTTTTTTCGTTCTGTTAATTGTAGTCCTTTTCCACCATTAATATGGTATTGCCACATTTCACCAGCTCCTAAACTTCTTCCCGAAGTAAAATGCTTTCTCGCGATTAAATAGTCTCCACCAGGCATCCAAACGGCATTATTTAGCAACCGAAAATCTTCATCTGTAATCTGTTTGGCATCTTTACCATCGGCATTCATTACCCAAATATTATCACCTCCACCAGCATCACTAGTAAAAGAAATTTTCTTTCCATCAGGGCTAAATCTTGGTTGTACTTCAAAAGGGATTCCGGTTCTAATAGGCGTTGCTTTGCCGCCGGAGATAGGCATCGTGTAAATATCGCCCAACATATCAAAAACGATGGTTTGCCCGTCGGGGCTTACATCGAGGTTCATCCAAGTTCCCTCGTTGGTTGTAAAAGAATGAGGTTTGTAGTTAAAATCTTTCCCAGGGTTAGAAACATCCCATTTGGTTTCTTCTTTTTTGTCTTTATCTTTTTTTTGGGCTTGAAGGGTTATCGCGCAGCTTATCAATAATAGGGAAAGCAAATATCTCATAGTTTTTCAATTTTCTGAAGCTAAAGATAGTCAATAACTGTAAATCACGAAACAAAGCTTTTGGGAACTGCTATAGTTAATTTTTTTTCGCATAGTTTTACCTTCACCTTTTTAGTGCTTTCTATAAATTCTCCATCAATTTGAAGCGGGACGGGATGATGCATTTTTATTTTTGCTGACGTTGCAGTAAATTCCTTTGCAAATCCAGAGTTTAAATCGGTTTCATTATATATTGTGTTTATTATTTCAGAAATATTCAATTCCTTAAAAACGAGGAGTTCAAACACACCATCATTTATTTTCCCATTTGGGTTTACTGTGGCTCCAGTTCCAAATTTATTGGCATTGGCAATACAGAGCATGATTCCAGTTTGTTCAATGGTTTTTGAATTTACTTCAATTTTAAAAGTAAATGGATATTCAGAAGAAAATAATGTAGGCACAGTTTGTAGTATATAACCCAGTTTACCTCGAATATTGGACGCTTCATAATTTTTAACCAATTCGGCGTTAATTCCTAAGTCAGCCATATGAAAGCAGACGTGGTTATTTACTAAAAGCTTATCGGCTTTAATGGTGTTGTCTCCCAAAGCGATATCCAATTGTTCTTTTAAAGTAGGTGGAATATTAAAGTTCACAGCTAGTCCGTTGGCAGATCCTGCAGGAATAATCCCAACAGAAACCTGAAATTCTTCAACTGCTTCGGCAACAATCTTTATAGTACCATCTCCTCCTACAACTAATATTCGCTCTACTTTATGATCTATAATTTCTTCTTTTATACTAGAAATATCATTCTCTCCTGTAGTCTCATAAATTGCTAATTGATACCTATCATTATTACAGCGTTCTATAATAGTTGTTATAATATCTTCTTTAGATGTGTTACCCGATATTGGGTTTACTACTACTAAAATATTCTTAATTGCTTTCATTAATTTTAGTTTACATTTAAAAATAAGTATTTTGAAAATATGTAAAGGTTAAGAAAATTACAATACGTGAAATTAGATTTACAATTATATCGAGGTTACCTTAATGAGCAAGAATTAGTAGTTTCTGGGCACGTTTTTAAATCTTGGGCACCGGATAAGTTTAGTGTGGATAGAAAAGGGGTGAAACATGCTTTTTCCATATTGCATATGTTTACCATTTCACCACTTGAAAATATTGATATTACTTTACAGTTTTATGGTATTACAGTAAAAACCAAAACTTTGGAAGATGGTTTTTTTAGGTTTACCATTCCTTTTTCTGAACCATTAGAAAGTGGTTGGCATCCTTATAAAATTACGTGTGCGCTAGGTAAAATAGGTATTGTAGAAACTAACGAAGTATTAAAACCTTTTGAAAGTAAGTTTGGAATCATTTCCGATATTGATGATACTTTTTTAATATCTCATAGTAATAACATTTTTAAGAAGCTCTACGTCATGCTTTCTAAAAACGTAAATAAGCGAAAAGTTTTTGAAGATGTTGTAGACCATTATCAAGCACTTAGTATTGCGGGTCAAGACAGTAAACAGGCTTCTAATTCCTTTTTTTATGTGTCGAGTAGCGAATGGAATTTATATGCATTTATTGATGAATTTGCAAGACTACATAGATTGCCCAAAGCGGTAATTAAATTGAAAAGTATTAAAACTAAACTAACCGATTTTTTGAAATCTGGGAGAGGAGACCACGACCATAAGTTTCAGAAAATAAAGGATATTATTTTATTTTATCCAAATTTGACCTATGTTTTATTAGGAGACGATTCGCAACAAGACCCGTATTTATACGAACGTATCTGTAAAATTTTTCCTGAAAATATTCGTGCTGTATATATTCGGCAAACTTCAAAAAAACAGAAAGAAAAAGTGCAGGAAGTATTATCAAATATAGAAACACTGTCGGTAAAAACACTTTACTTTAAAGATAGTCACTTAGCAATAAAGCATTCAAAAGAGATTGGGATTATTGAGTAAAACTGAAACTTTAAGAATATTTTAGTTCTTCAATAGCAGAAATAAAAAGCATTTATTCTTTACTTTTGCACTTCATTTAAAAACAGACTCATGCAAGACGGTATTTACGCTAAAATCACCACAGAAAAAGGAGAGATTTTAGGTCAACTAACGTATAAAAAAACACCGGGAACGGTAGGGAACTTTGTAGCTTTAGCTGAAGGTACATTGGAAAACGAAGCAAAAGAACAAGGAAAACCGTATTATGACGGATTGAAGTTTCATCGGGTAATTCCAGATTTTATGGTGCAAGGAGGTGACCCTTCTGGTACAGGAGCTGGCGGACCTGGTTATAAATTTGACGATGAGTTTCATCCAGATTTAAAACATAATAAACCAGGTGTATTTTCTATGGCCAATGCTGGTCCAGCTACTAACGGAAGCCAGTTTTTTATTACACACGTAGAAACTCCTTGGTTGGATAATAAACACACCGTTTTTGGGTATGTAGCAGAAGGGCAAGATGTTGTTGATAGTATTGCACAAGGCGATACCATGCAAAACGTAGAAATTGTTAGAGTAGGAGAAGAAGCTGAAAACTGGAATGCAGTAGAAGCCTTTAGACAGTTTACTGGGGCAGAAGCAGCCCGTGAAGAAAAGGCGAAGCAAGAGCAAGAATCGTTAGTAGAAGAAATTGCAGCTGGTTTTGACAAAACCGACAGCGGTCTTCGTTATAAAATGATTCAAAAAGGAGATGGGGCAAAAGCTGAAAAAGGAAAAACAGTTGCCGTACACTATAAAGGTATGTTTGCCGATGGTGGCGAGTTTGATAATTCTTATAAACGTGGAAATCCAATTGATTTTCCATTAGGAATGGGGAATGTTATCGCAGGTTGGGATGAAGGAATACAATTACTTCAAGTTGGAGACAAAGCCCGATTTGTTATTCCATCGCACTTAGCATATGGAGCACAGGGAGCTGGAGGAGTTATACCACCAAACGCAACCTTGGTATTTGATGTAGAATTGATGGATGTAAAATAAATATTATAGCAATATATAATAAAAAAACGCTTCTATTTTAGGAGCGTTTTTTATTGAATTGATTTCAATTATTTTTTTGAAACCACTAATCTTTCAACTGAAATAGAAGTACCGTTTTCAAAAGTTTCTACAAAATAAATGCCATCAGTGTATTGTAACACATCAAAATACAATACATTTTGTGGTGATTTAATTTCTCTTTGTGTAACAATTTTACCATTAACATCAGCTACAGTATAAGAAGTTATCATCGCTCCAGTGCTTTGCAGGGTTACAGTTTTATCTGCAGGGTTTGGAAATAAAGTTATGTTACTTTCTGTACTTTGAGGGTTGTTGGTGCTTAATGTGGCATCGTAGGCATCTTGTAAGGCATCAATAGGTTCAAAAACTTCGGAAGTTATCCAAACGTTGAGATCTAAAGAAAGGTTTCCGTAGCTACTATCGGTATCACTTGGATTTGCAACTCGTAAAAAAGCCGAAGCAGAACTAATACCAAAATCTAAACATCTAGAATCTGCTCCCGGGCGTTTTGCACCCTGCAGGGCAGCCATAAGTTTGTCGGCCAATGTTCCTTCGGTTTCAAGAAAAGCGGTCTCCATATCGGTCACCACTTCTTCAGAAATTAGAATATTTCCTTGTATGGAGTAATTTGGTCCCGTAATGTGAAGAAATTCTTCAAAACAGTCTTCGCCAGTAAAAGCCGCACTTCTTGGGTTGTTGTTATTTAAATCTACCACTCCATATTGCCGCTGTGAAGGGTTTCCTTGCGCATCATTTGCAATAAGCCAATCAATAATTTCTTGAGGCGAATCCCCAGCTTCCATGCGAATACGAGCATTATTTTGGTTGGCTGGTAAATAAAAAGATTGCGTGTGGATAGCTCCAACTCCCAAAACGATATCACTAATGGCAAGTGCGCCATCTTCAGCTGAGATACAAGTTGCTCCGGCACTACCAATTTCACCTGTATTTGGGTCTACGGCTACTATAGAAAAGGTATGTTGCGAAAAAACAGAAATAGATACAAAGAACATAAATAGGAAATAGAGATGCTTCATAATAAAAGGTTTGTTTTAGTAATAATATATAAGTACTTAGTTTAAAGATACTATTTCTTCCACTTAATATTACAACCCATACTTGGTTTTTGGTCTTTTCGTTGTGGGTTGTTGTTTAGTACATTATCTAGTGCTTCTCGAAGATCGCGACCATTTACCGGAATGCCATTACCGGGGCGCGAATTATCAAGCTGTCCTCGGTAAATGAGTTTCAAATTATCATCAAATACATAAAAATCTGGCGTACAGGCAGCATCATATGCTTTAGCAACTTCCTGCGTTTCATCATATAGATAGGGAAAAGGGTAGTTATGTTTTCGAGCAGTTTTCCACATTTCTTTTGGCGAATCTTGTGGATAGTTCTCCACATCATTACTGCTTATAGCCACAAATCCAAAACCAGTTACACGATAGTCATTGGATAGCCGAACAATTTCTTCATTTACATGCTTAACAAAAGGGCAGTGGTTACAGATAAACATAATCACCGTACCTTTTTCACCTTGAATTTGTTGTAACGTAACAGGGTTCATAGTAACGGTGTCCAATAGTGTAAAATCAGATGCTTTTGTGCCCAGAGGCATCATGTTAGAAGGTGTAAGAGACATAACTTTTTCTTTTCTAAATTAGTGCGATTATTTTTACTAAAGTTACAATTATTAAACATTTTATAAAGTTTTGCTAGTGTCTTTTAATGACTGTAACTTTATACAAAAGCAAAAAACATGGAAAATTCGTATAGCTCACTTTCAGTAGCAATTGAAGATTTACAAGATAAAGGATACTCTGAAGACTTTAATTTAGTTGAAGAAGGCATTAAGTCTAAATCTCTTAAAAGAGAATGGAAGGCTGGTGAACTCGATGTTGTTAAGTTTTATCGATTTGAAGGAATGACAGATCCTGGTGATAATTCAATTTTGTACGTTATCGAGACACATGATAATACAAAAGGGTTATTAGTTGATAATTACAGCGCAAAAGGCGACTATATTTCACCAGAAATGGTAAAAAAACTCAATATTACCCATGAAGAATAAATTATCGTGGAGCGACTTTGAAAAAGTTGACATGCGGGTAGGAACGGTACTTAAAGTAGAGAACTTTCCAGAAGCGCATAATCCATCTTATAAACTTCAAATTGATTTTGGTGAAGAAATAGGTGTTTTAAAAACGTCTGCACAAGTAACTACTTTATACGCCAAAGATGATATAGAGGGCAAGCAGGTAATTGCCGTAGTCAATTTTCCTAAGAAACAAATAGCCAATTTTATGAGCGAATGCCTAATAATTGGAGCGGTTGATGGAAACGACGTGACGCTTTTAGAGCCAAATAGAACAGTTAAAAACGGGTTGCGAATTTCGTAAACCGTTTTTTATATTTCGCTATCCATCACATCGGTTACCACATAGTACCGTGGATCATCAACATTATCCTCAATAATAGTTTCAAACTCAGGATTTCGCTTGATTAAAAGAGCCTTACAGTCTCTGCTCAGGTGTTTAAACTTAATTTGTTTGCCTTGTGCTACATACTTATTGGCAAGGTTCCGTAATGCTTCTACACCACTATGATCACTTACTTTAGACTCTATAAAATCGATTTCAATTTTCTCTGGGTCGTTTTTAACATCAAATTTTGCATTGAAAGCTGTTGTGGAGCCAAAGAATAAAGGACCCCAGATTTCATATACTTTCGTGCCGTCTTCCTTAAAGCGTTTCCGCGCTCTAATTTTAGTGGCATTTTTCCATGCAAATACTAAAGCGCTCATGATTACACCTGCTATTACGGCAATAGCAAGGTCTTGCCAAACAGTAATGGCTGAAACGGCTATCAAAACGATAGCATCACTTAATGGGATTTTATTCAAAATACGGAAGCTACTCCAAGCAAAGGTTCCGATAACCACCATAAACATAACGCCAACTAAAGCAGCAATAGGAATTTGCTCTATTAAAGGTGCACCAAATAATACGAAACATAATAATGCTATTGCGGCTACTGTACCTGATAAACGTCCTCTACCACCAGAGTTAACGTTAATAATAGATTGGCCAATCATTGCACATCCACCCATTCCGCCGAACAGGCCGTTTAATATATTGGCACCCCCTTGCGCCACACATTCCCGATTTCCACTTCCACGGGTTTCGGTCATTTCATCTACGAGGTTTAACGTCATTAGCGATTCGATAAGACCTACTGCAGCTAATATAACAGCGGTGGAAATAATAAGTCCCCAATGTCCTTGTAAGGTGTCAAAAACACCGAATATTTGAGCTTGAAAAGTAGGTAGTCCACCTTCTAACCCCGTACCACCACCATCACGTATAAATGATCCAACAGTACTAGCGTCTATATTTCCAAAAATGGTAACACAAGCCACTACAACAATAGCAGTAAGGGCGGCAGGTATTTTCTTTGTAAGTTTTGGAAGCCCAAACATAATAGCCATTGTTAAAAATACAAGGCCTAACATAACAAATAAGTCAATACCAGTCATCCAAGTTGGAGCACCCGATGAGCTTTCTTTAAAAAAGCCTAATTGCGATAAAAAGATTACAATAGCCAAACCATTAACAAACCCCATCATAACAGGGTGTGGTATTAATCGAACAAATTTTCCTAGCTTGAATACCCCTGCTAATATTTGTATACCGCCCATGATAAGAAGGGTGATAAAAAGCCATTGTAGTCCTAAGTTATCAATAGGAGCAGCTAAGGTGCTCCCCACTTCATTTCCTTTTTGTATCAAATGGACCATCACGATTGCTGTTGCGCCAGTTGCACCAGAAATCATTCCTGGACGACCTCCAAAAAGTGCGGTAACAATACCCATCATAAAGGCTCCGTATAGTCCGATTAATGGATCTATCCCTGCTACAAAAGCAAAAGCAACAGCTTCAGGGACTAATGCTAATGCTACGGTTAATCCCGAAAGAATATCATTCTTAGGGTTCTGTGTAAAATTTTTGATGGTTTTCTGTATCATTTTCTTCGCTTAAAAAGTCGGCAAAGATACACGATTATTCGAGAGTTAGAAAGTAAAAAAGATACTTCAATTTTAATAAGTTATAAAATTTTACTTAAACGAAAAGATAAAAATTAATTTTAAGAGATGTAATTCCAGATATTTTTAAACTTTACCAATTGCGAATAGGTGTGTTTAATAGGTTTGTTTTCTTCGGAAGCTAAAGCAGGGTCAGTTTTGAGAGTTTGCATAGCATAACTTCTTGCTATTTTTAAAATAGCCGAATCTTTCACAATATCAGCAATGCGAAGGTTGAGCACGCCACTTTGTTGGGTGCCCATAATATCACCCGGACCGCGTAGTTTTAAATCCACCTCGCTAATTTCAAAGCCATCATTTGTTTGAGTCATTGTCTGCAAGCGAGTTTTAGCATCACTGCTCAATTTATGGCTCGTCATTAAAATACAGTAACTTTGTTCAGCGCCACGACCTACACGACCTCTTAATTGGTGTAATTGAGATAACCCGAACCGCTCGGCACTTTCAATAACCATAACCGAAGCATTTGGAACATTTACGCCAACTTCAATTACGGTTGTGGCAACCATTATTTGAGTTTCGCCACGAACAAACCGGTTCATTTCAAAATCTTTATCGGCGGGTTTCATTTGTCCATGGACAATAGAAATTTGATAGTTGGGTTGCGGAAATTCTCGAACGATACTTTCATACCCATCCATCAAATCTTTATAGTCTAAGGCTTCACTTTCTTGAATTAATGGATAGACAATATAGACCTGTCTGCCTTTTGAAATTTCATCTTTTAAAAACCGAAAAACCTTCAGTCTATTCGAGTCAAAACGATGGACGGTTTTGATGCCTTTTCTACCCGGTGGAAGTTCATCAATTACGCTAATATCGAGGTCGCCATAAACGCTCATGGCGAGGGTGCGTGGAATAGGGGTGGCGGTCATAACAAGTACGTGTGGCGGGTACTCATTTTTGTGCCATAATTTGCTTCGCTGCGCTACTCCAAAACGGTGTTGTTCGTCTATTATGGCAAGCCCTAAATTCTGAAATTTAACCTTGTCTTCCAGTAGCGCATGGGTGCCAATTAGGATGTTTATTTCGCCATTTTCGAGTTTTTTATGGATTTCTCTTCTTTTTGAAGTTTTAGTTGAACCTGTAAGTATTTCTATACTGGTGTTCAGTTTGTTACATAATTCTAATAAACCGTTGTAGTGCTGGACTGACAAAATTTCAGTAGGGGCCATTAAGCACGCTTGAAAACCGTTATCAATGGCTATTAACATTGACATGAGCGCTACAATGGTCTTCCCACTTCCCACATCTCCCTGTAAAAGTCGATTCATTTGTGCATTGCTGCCCAAATCGTTCCTAATTTCTTTGATAACTCGCTTCTGTGCATTCGTTAATTCGAAGGGTAAATGGTGGTTGTAAAAGGTGTTAAAATTCTCCCCTATTTCTTCAAAAGGATAGCCTTTAATTTTGCTTTTATGTTGTAGATTTTTCCGAAGTAATTGAAGTTGAATATAAAATAATTCTTCAAATTTTAATCGGTATTGAGACCGTGCTAAAAGCTCTGGACTTTGTGGAAAATGTATGTTTAAAAGTGCAGTACTTTTTGAGACTAATTTTAACGAATCGAGAATGGTTTTTGAAAGCGTTTCAGAAAAATTTCCTTTTAGTTCTGTGAATAATTGTTGCAACAATCCGATGATCACTTTATTGGTAATTCCGCTTTTTGAAAGTTTTTCGGTGGAAGGATAAATGGGTTGCATAGCAGAGCGAACACCTTCTTTATGTTTTGAAACTAATTCCATTTCTGGATGCGGCATGGAGAACGTACCGTTATACCAATTCGTTTTTCCGAAAACTACATACGGCACATTGATTTTTACATTTTCCCGAATCCACTTATGTCCCCGAAACCAAACCAATTCCATTTTTGAAGTACCATCAGTAAAGGTTGCTACTAATCGTTTTCCTCGCTTTTGTTCAACGGTTTTTAAATGAATTACTTTCCCTACAATTTGCACTTCAGCACTATTGCGTTGCAATTCGGTGATTTTATAATATTTGGTGCGGTCCAAATAGCGATTGGGAAAGAGGTTTAAGAGATCTTGAAAGGTGTGAATACCCAATTCTTTTTTGAGCAAATCGGCTCGGTTAGGTCCTACGCCTTTTAAATAATTGATTGGAGTTTGTAGAAAGCCGCCGTTCATATCACGAAAATACAATATTCCTGTTAAGAGCGGAATTACAGACAGATTTTTTAAAGTTATTTGGTTAATTTGTGAGCCTATTGAAATGTTACTTATGAATAAATTTTGTACTTGTTTACTGGTCTTACTTAGTTTTTTCGGAAATGCGCAACAAACAGAACTAGTTGATTTTTTATCGGTTACTGCTGAAATTATTCCAAATGCTTCTGAAGAAAGCGTAAAAGGAACGGTTTCATATCAGTTTAAAATACTTCAGAAAACAGATTCGGTGTATTTAGATGCGATTAATATGCAGGTAGAGGAATCAAAATCAAATCGAGTTTCAATTTCTTCCGAAGAAAAAAAGATATGGCTCATTGGAAATTTCAGAAAAGATAAAAATTACGAGGTTACATTCTCATACACGGCAACCCCAAAGCAAACGCTGTATTTTCCTGGTAACCAAATTTGGACGCAAGGGCAAGGTAAATACACGTCACATTGGTTGCCCAGCATAGATGATATGAACGATAAGTTGGAATTTGATCTAACGATTGCGGCGTCAAACAATAAAACAGTACTGGCAAACGGCAAACTTGTAGAAAAAAAGCAAAAAGACAGTTTACAGTATTGGCAATTTGATATGCAACATCCTATGGCGAGTTATTTGGTAGCTTTTGCCATTGGTGATTTTGATAAAAAAGAAATTACGTCACAATCCGGTATTCCTATTGAATTGTATTATAAACCGGAAGACGCCAATAAAGTAGAGCCTACCTATCGTTACACGAAACAGATTTTCGATTTTTTAGAGTCTGAAATTGGCGTGCCGTATCCGTGGCAAAATTACAAGCAAGTTCCCGTTCGGGATTTTCTGTATGCTGGGATGGAAAATACCACAGCGACTATTTTTTCGGAAGCTTTTGTAGTAGATTCCATTGGATTTGCAGATCGAAATTATGTAAATGTGAATGCACACGAGTTGGCACATCAATGGTTTGGCGATTTAGTTACTGAAGCTAGCGGAACGCATCATTGGTTACAAGAAGGGTTTGCTACGTATTTTGCGCAATTGGCAGAACGGGAAGTGTTTGACGATGATTATTACTACTGGAAACTGTATAATTCTGCCGAGCAATTGAAAGAGATGAGTGATTCAGGGAAAGGAGAAATGTTGTTAAATCCGAAGGCAAGTTCGTTGACCTTTTACGAAAAAGGGGCGTGGGCGTTGACGCTTTTAAGACAGAAAATAGGGGATGAGGCTTTTAAAACTGCTATAAAAAATTATTTAGAAACGTATCAGTTCAACAATGTTACGACGGATGATTTTTTAGCGGAAGTAAAAAAAGTCACCGATGGTGATATTTCAGAATGGGAAGCAGATTGGTTGCAACAAAGTGCTTTTAAAGCAGAACAAGCACTGGGTTATTTATCGCAATCGAGTTTTATGAAATCATATTTTGAAATTTCAGCATTGCGAAATACTCCATTCAGTGAAAAGAAAAACGACTTATCTTTTGCATTGACGGCGCCAAACGATTTTATTGGTCAGGAGGCTGTTTACCAACTTTCAGGAGAGCCCATAGCACAAACGCTGCCTTTATATAGAAAAGCGCTTACAAGCGATAATTTATATGTTAGACAAGCCGTGGCGAATACGTTGGCCACCATTCCGAAGGAATTGCAAACAGACTATGAATCATTATTAAATGATAAATCGTACGTCACGCAAGAAGCCGCTTTGTATAATCTTTGGATCAACTTTCCGAAGAAAAAAGGAGAGTATCTCAATGAAATGAAAGGGGTTGAAGGGTTTCAGAATAAAAATATACGTCAGTTATGGTTGGTTTTGGCCATGGTTACGGAAGGCTATGAAATCGAAAATAAGCAACAATTTGCTTCAGAATTAATTAATTATACGTCAAACGAGTATAGTTTTGAAGTTAGGCAAAAAGCATTGGAGTATTGTAGCGAGCTTCAGATTTATACAGAAGAAGTGTTTAAAAACCTTGTAAACGCTTCAGTACACCCTAATTGGAGGTTTAAAAAACTTGCTAGAACAATGTTGGATACTATTCTGCAAAATTCAGAGTATAAAGAACAGGCAAAAAAGTTGCTGCCGGTTCTTTCAAAAAAAGAACGAGAATTTTTAAGAGGGAAACTTTCAGAATAGAAAGCAATTGTTACTTTTATGTAAATCAAATTTATGCGCGCATTAGTAATTTCAGGAGGAGGGAGTAAAGGGGCATTTGCCGGTGGTGTTGCTCAATACTTGATGGAAGAACAGCATCATAAATATGATATTTTTGTGGGCACCTCTACCGGAAGTTTACTTATTTCACATTTAGCGCTTTCCAAAATTGAAAAGATTAAAGAGGTGTATACTTCGGTAAACCAAAATAATATATTCAGCAATCGTCCTTTTCGCGTTAAAAAAGGAAAGTTTGGGAGTATGGAAATTGGCATTGACCACTTTAGTGTCTTACTTAATTTACTTCGTGGGAGTAAAACCTTTGGGGAAAGTCAAAATTTGAGAAAACTCATTAAAAAAACCTTTACTGAAGTTGAATTTAATCAGCTTAAAGAATCTAGAAAAGAAGTGGTAGTTACAGTTTCTAACCTTTCTTTAAATCAAGTGGAATATAAATCTATCAATGATTTCAACTACAACGATTTTTGTGACTGGATTTGGATTTCTTGCAATTATGTACCTTTTATGAGTTTGGTGCAAAAAGATGGCTGCGAATATGCTGATGGCGGTTTTGGTAGTATGGTGCCTATTGAAGAAGCCATAAATCGTGGGGCAACAACAGTAGATGTTATTATTCTAGAAACCGAAGTCACGTACTACAATCGGTTACCTTCAAGAAACCCCTTTTCATTATTGACAAACATGCATTCTTTTATGTTGGACAGAGTGGAAAAACAGAACATCCGTATTGGTAAATTTGTCGCAGGAAACCATGATGCGATAATTAACCTATATTACACACCAACGGTGTTAACTACAAACTCCTTGATCTTCAATAAGGAAAAAATGACCCAATGGTGGGAAAGTGGTGTTAAATATGCCCAAATGAAAAATAAGGAGCTTAACGAAATCAAGGATACCGAATAGCCATTTATAAAAAGAGGTTTTAACCCATGCTCATAGGGGATTTTACCCCTTTTTTTTAATTTGGATAATTATATATTGTTGATAAATAGGTTTTTATGGTAACTTTACTTTTCAAGGGTTTACCACGGCCTTTCAATTTTAGTAAATTCAACTTAATTTTATATTAACCAATAACAACCAAACTATGAAAACACAACAAAAAAACCTTAGAAGAATTCTTTTTCTTTCTTTATTGGCCAGCAGTTTAATGGCTTGTGAAGGAATCCCGGATAAAACAGACGATGACGTTACCGATTACGATGGGCCACCAAAACAAATTATTACTGTACAACAAGCTAAAACCATGTACGATAGTTATACAAAGCGACGCGTTTCTATCATTAAAGATTTTGAAGAAGCGGAAGATAGTACTCAGGAATTTCATCCAACTCGCTATGGTCAATACACATATGAAACCATGAAACATTATATGGACTTTATAGAAGATGAAGCCAAACTGGCAAAAGTAGAAATTAAGGGGCTACGGTTCTATTTTTCAAATTATCCGGCAGATGGGAGCGTGGGGAGCGCAAAATATGCACGGCATAATTCGTTCTTTTTGCTGCCAACTACCGATTTTAACGGGAAAGAACTTGGTTTCTTTATTCGAGTAGATGACAATGGTGATCGTACAGCCGTACCAGTTCAAGATGTTGTAAAAAGGTCTAACAGCAAATTACGTAAAAAAGGCAATGGTACAGAACAGCAAGGAAATCCAGGCTTCGGTAGTAAAATGTTATTACTTAATCCCGTGTTTCAAGGAGGAGGTGTTGAAGATATAAGCTTGGTTTTGAATGACGCCTCGTTAATACCTCCACCATCTACTGGAAAAGATGATTTTGGTAATAATTAATTAAAGATTAAAGGTAAGTGGACGAAATTCTTAATAGTACTTTTCAGTATATAGTATTTGCATTTTATGGGATTGCCGCATTAACGGCAATCCTTTTTTACAGCAACTACAAGCATACTGTTTTAAAGTACTTTGTTTGGATATTGATTTATACTTTCATAAATGAGGTTTCAGCAAAGTATGTATATTATTGGGTGGATAAAAATGCAATAATGTACAATGTATTTAATACCATTTATTTTCTCTATTTTTTTTACGTATTCTGGAATTTTATCAGGAGTAAAACCTATAAAAATTGGATTGTTTATAGTGTAATTTTATTTTCAATTGTTACACTAATCAATGTATTTATAATTGATATTCTTGAAGAGACTTTAATGTACAGTTATATTACTGGTTCCTGCTTGATTATATTTTGTATAATTTTGTATTATATTGAAATACTTTCAGATTCTAGAGTACTGCACATAAAAGAAGATCTCCTTTTTTGGATTAGTATCGGGTTGTTGCTGTTTTATGTAGGATATATTCCTATAAAAATATCGAGAACTTTCTTTGCCACTAATATGGATGTTTTTCTAACCTTATTCAATGTTCAGCGAACTCTAATAGTCATTATGAACAGTTGCTTTATAATAGGTTTTCTATGGACCAAAAAGAAATAGCTGGTTTAGTTTCGGTTTTAATCCTACTTGTTTTAGTAGTGGTTATAATTACGCTATTCACTGTCTTTGTTCGTCGGAAAAATAAATTACTAGAAGAACAGGAACGAACCAAAAAAGCTTTTGAAAAAGAACTTTCAGAAACCCAGATTGAAATTCGCGAAGAAACCCTACGTAATATTAGCTGGGAACTGCACGATAACATAGGACAATTAATGACACTCGCCAAAATACAGGTGCAATTGGCCAAAAACCGGCCAGAAACCTTAGAAGAAGTAGCAGATACAATTGGGAAAGGTATTCACGAACTGCGCACCCTATCAAAATTAATAAACCCAGAAGCCTTAAAAAGCCTTAATTTGGTTGAAGCTCTTAATTTGGAAATAGAACGCTTTAACCGGTTGGAGTTTATTAAATCTAATATTTTGGTTACAGGTAAAGAGTATGAAATTGATAATGAAAAAGAAATTATTATTTTCAGAATTTTGCAGGAGTTTTTCTCAAATACCATAAAACATTCTAAAGCTTCACATCTAAATGTAGAGGTAGATTATAGACCAGATCAACTTGTAATTTCAGCTATTGATAATGGAGTAGGGTTTACTAGTGATGGTGATTTTTCTGGGATTGGCATGAAAAACATGAAAAATAGAGCAAAAGTTATTGGGGCAGATTTTAAGATTACTTCAGAAAAAAACAAAGGAACTGCTTTAAAACTGAACTATAAATATGATTCCAATGAACTTGATGTTTTTTAACACACTCAATAGTAGATATTTATGTAACTTAGATGTATGAAAAACAAAGTTGTAGTAGTAGATGATCACACTTTATTGCTCGAGGCGATAGGTGGTTTGGTACGCGAATTTGAAAACTTTGAGGTATTGTACTTATGCAAAAACGGACAAGAATTTATAGATAAGCTTAAAATACCTAGTAATATTCCAGATGTGGTATTAATGGATATCAATATGCCGTTGTTGAATGGTATTGAAACCACGAAGGTTTTAAATGATAAATTCCCTCAAGTAAAAGTATTAGCATTATCGGTTGAAGAGAATGAAAAGACCATTTTAAAAATGTTACGAGCTGGAGCAAAAGGGTATTTAATGAAAGATACCAAAAAAGAAATTTTGGAAGAAGCCCTTAACCAAGTTATCGAGAAAGGTTATTACCATACCAATACTATTTCAAAGTTATTAATAGGTTCGCTAACTAAAGATGAAACAGCGGTACAATTAAAAGAACGGGAAGTAGAGTTTATAAAACACGCCTGTACCGAAATGACTTACAAAGAAATAGCCGGAAAAATGTTTTTGAGTCCCAAAACCATTGAAGGGTACCGTGACTCCATTTATGAAAAACTCAATCTAAAAAACAGAATTGGCTTAGTGCTTTATGCGATTAGGAATGGATTATTTGAACCTTAAGTAGTTAAAGTAACTCCCCAACTTCCTTTTTAACGTATGTAAGTGCTTTTTGTGAAGGGGTTACTTCTTCCATAAAATGGCGTAACACCCATTCTTGCATGGTGTTTGCTGTATTTCCGTTTTCATGCATGGCTCCTTGTCGTATAACATGAATAGTAGCGTTTTTTGCAGCTTGTATTAAATTCCAACACTCCAGAGAAACATAAATTTGTTGAGTGATATTATGTTCAAACTCTTGTTCAATATTTTTTATTAATAATCTTTCATAATCTTCCACACTTTCTGAATAAGGTTTTACCCTTACTAGCAGTTTGTTTGGGTCAATCCGTTCCAATAAAAGTGTTAACCGTTCGTAGGCCTGCAATCGTGTGGGTAGTAATTTGTTTTGGGCTTCTTTTTGTATTAAATATCTGCGTCGGCCTTCTTCGTTGGCTGTATGCCCTTTAAAAAAATAATAGGCAACAATACCAACTACAATAGCAGGTAGTAAAAAGGCCACATAACTTATAAGCTGTTCTATTTCCATTGATGGGTGTTTTGATGATAAAAATAAAAATTAATACCGAACCTTGTTTTTCTTTTTCATATCTTTTACATGCTTCTTTTCTTCTTTTCTATGGTAATTACCACCTAGATATGGGCTATCTTGTAAGCTTTGCATACTTTCAAAAGGAACAGATGTTTTTACATAGGTAAAGGTTTGTGCAAGATTTTTCATTAAATTTCGATCACCTAGGGTAATTTCTACATCATCCATAGTAAGTTGACAAGGGTGTTCATAACCACAAGCGTGTGTCATTTCAAGAAACTCTTTTCTAAAATTTTTAAAATAGAAATGTGTTCTAACAGATTTATCATCAATATTGATACCTCGTTGCAACCATTTATTTTGTGTAGCCACTCCACTTGGGCACGTATTGTTGTGACATTGTTGTGCTTGAATGCAGCCAATAGATAGCATGGCTTCACGTGCAACATTAATACAATCTACACCCATTGAAAATGCCATTACTGCTCGAGCAGGAAAGCCTAACTTACCACTGCCAATAAAAACAATGCGATCACATAGGCTATGTTTTTTAAAAATTTGATATACTTCAGCGAAGCCAAAAATCCAGGGAAGTGCTACGTGGTCTGCAAAACTAGGTGGGGCTGCACCTGTGCCACCTTCACCGCCATCGACTGTTATAAAGTCTGGACCTTTACCAGTTTCTTCCATTATTTCAGCAAGCTTTTTCCAGTCTTCCAGTTTTCCCACTGCCGATTTAATCCCTACGGGTAATCCGGTAGCTTCTGCAATATCTTCAACAAAATCAATTAACCCTTCAATGCCCTCAAAAGCAGTATGTGATGGTGGTGAGATTACATCTTTCCCCATGGGTACGTGACGAATTTCAGCAATTTCAGCAGTTATTTTTGATCCAGGTAAAACACCGCCCTTACCAGGTTTTGCCCCTTGTGATAGCTTTACTTCGATAGCACGCACTTGTGGATTATCATTAACGAGCTGGATCATTTTTTCCATAGAAAAACCTCCTTTTCCGTCCCTAACTCCAAAATAACCAGTGCCAAAGTGAAAAATAACATCGCTTCCTGTTTTATGATAAGGAGACAAACCACCTTCACCTGTATTGTGGTAGGCACTTGCAAAACCACACCCACGGTTTAATGATTCAACTGCTCTAGCTGAAAGCGAACCAAAACTCATGGCCGAAACATTAATTACCGATGCCGGTCTGTAGGGTTTTTGCCTTCTGCCTTCACCCATTACCTTAGCACACGGTAAAAAGTAGGGGTCATTTACATTAGGATGTCCTTTTTTTAATTTATAGGGTAGCATTGCATTGTTAACAAAAATGTAATTAGGCTCATAAATATCCCTATCGGTACCAAAACCTTCATAATTGTTTTCATTTTTTGCCGAAGCATAAATCCAACCCCGTTCAATGCGGTTAAAGGGAAGTTCTTCCCGGTTATTAGCTACGATATATTGCCTAAGTTCAGGACCAATGCTTTCTAGCATATACCTAATATGCCCAACGATAGGGAAGTTGTGTAAAATCGTGTGCGTTTTACTAAAAAAAATATCTTTAATGGCAATTAACACTAATACGATAAGAACCCAACCCCACCAAGGAATTGATTTGATAAATTCTAAAAAGGAATCCATTAATAAAATAATTTATGAAGTTATATAAAAGCAACTAATTTTATAATGCTTTTAAAAATTAAAGATACTTGTTTTTGCAGAAAAGACAAGAGACCGTTTTGTTTATAAATTATAGGGAAAGCGCGTATGGTTTTAATTGATTTTAAGTATTTTTCAGCTTCGGAAAATTTCAGAAAAACAAATAGATTTGCAAGAATACCTTCAACAGTTAAATGAAGCACAGCGTGCGCCAGTATTACAAAAAGATGGTGCCATGATTGTAATAGCCGGTGCCGGTTCTGGGAAAACCCGTGTATTGACATATCGAATTGCCTATCTTATGTCGCAAGGTGTTGATCCTTTTAATATTTTATCGTTGACTTTTACTAATAAAGCAGCACGAGAAATGAAAGGGCGAATTTCTCAAATTGTTGGAAGTAGTGAAGCTAAAAACTTGTGGATGGGAACGTTTCACAGTGTTTTTGCAAAAATCCTTCGGTTTGAGGGACATCGATTAGGGTACCCTTCAAACTTTACAATTTATGATACACAAGATTCTCATAGTGTTATTCGGGCTGTAATCAAGGAAATGCAACTGGATAAAGATGTGTATAAATACAAGCAGGTTTATTCCCGTATTTCTTCCTATAAAAACAGCTTAATAACGGTTAAAGCATATTTTAATAATGCTGAACTGATGGAGGCCGATGCCATGGCTAAAATGCCGCGTTTAGGAGATATTTATAATAATTATGTGGAGCGTTGCTTTAAAGCAGGAGCGATGGATTTTGATGATCTTTTGCTTAAAACAAACGAACTGCTTACTCGTTTTCCAGAGGTGTTGATGCATTACCAAAACCGGTTTCGATACATTTTAGTAGATGAGTACCAAGATACCAACCACAGCCAGTATTTAATAGTAAAAGCATTGAGTGACCGGTTTCAAAATATTTGTGTGGTAGGCGACGATGCGCAAAGTATTTACGCCTTTAGAGGAGCAAACATCAATAATATTTTAAACTTTCAGAAAGATTATGACGATGTTAAAATGTATAGGCTAGAGCAAAACTACCGTTCTACCAAAAACATTGTAAATGCAGCCAACAGCATTATTGAAAAAAACAAAACCCGACTTGAAAAAATAGTGTGGACTGCCAATGATGAAGGAAATAAAATAAAGGTAAATCGCACGATGACCGATGGAGATGAAGGTCGCTTTGTAGCCAGTTCTATTTTCGAAACGGCGATGAACAATCAATTAAACCATAATAATTTTGCTGTTTTATACCGTACCAATGCACAATCGCGAGCCATTGAAGATGCGTTGCGAAAACGAGACATTCCATATCGAATTTACGGTGGATTGAGTTTTTACCAAAGGAAAGAGATTAAAGATGTAATAGCTTATTTACGCCTTATTCTAAACCCGAAAGATGAGGAAGCTTTAAAACGTGTTATTAATTATCCTGCAAGAGGGATAGGGCAAACTACAATGGAACGAATCACTGTTGCGGCTAATCATTACAATCGCTCTATTTTTGAAGTAATGCAGAATTTGGATAAGATTAATTTAAAAATTAATAAAGGCACACAAGGTAAGCTCGAAGATTTTGTGACGATGATCCAAAGCTTTCAGATATTTAATAAAAATCAAGATGCTTTTCAGGTTGCAGAGCACGTAGCCAAAAAAACAGGTTTGCTTCAAGAATTGAAAAAAGATGGAACTCCTGAAGGTATAGCACGTATTGAAAATATTGAAGAGCTATTAAACGGAATGCGCGATTTTGTGGAAGAACAAAAAGAGTTAGCAGATACTACAGGGTCTTTAGCTGAATTTCTTGAAGATGTAGCCTTAGCGACCGATTTAGATAATGAGAAAGGTGATGATGACAAAGTAGCGCTTATGACCGTGCATTTAGCAAAAGGTCTTGAGTTTCCATATGTTTATATTGTTGGGATGGAAGAAGACTTATTTCCTAGTGGGATGAATATGAATAGTCGTGCCGAACTGGAAGAGGAACGCCGACTGTTTTATGTAGCTTTAACACGGGCAGAGAAACAAGCTTTTTTAACCTATACACAATCTAGATATCGATGGGGAAAGTTAATCGATGCTGAACCTAGCCGATTTATCGAAGAAATTGATGAGAGTTTTTTAGAATACCTTACTCCAAAAACTGAAAATCGTTTTAAAACTCTTATTGATGCTGATATTTTTGATGAGGTGGACAAAAGTAAATTAAGACTTAATAAACCAAAAGCTGGAACACCACCTTCAAAAGGTCCATCTGAAGCTCAGTTACGAAAACTGAGAAGGTTAAAGCCCGTCTCTAGTGATACCAACAAAAATTTTGATCCTAAAGCAGCTAACCTTGATATAGGAACCATGGTAGAACATGTCCGTTTTGGAAAAGGGAAAATACTTTCTATAGAAGGAAAAGGAGCCGATACAAAAGCAGAAATCCAGTTTGAGAATGGAGGACTAAAAAAATTGTTGCTCCGCTTTGCCAAACTGGAAGTGCTCTCTTAAATTATAGAAACTTATTTATTGTATCTCTAAATATTCATCGATGAATAATGCTAATTCATTATGAAGGTTTTCATAATTAGCTTCTGTCCAATTATTATGGCCGCCATTGTATGTGTGAAAGCTTTTATCAATATTATTATTATTCAACTCTTCTTTTAAAACATAGGCATTGTTAATAGGCACAATAGGGTCATTAAGACCATAAAACATAATGGTAGGACTCGTTTTTTGATCAATTTGATGTGCAGGGCTTAGTATTTCTAGGTTTTCTGAAATATTAGGATATTCATTTTCATCTATTAGCATATCCATTAATTGTTCAAAATCTGGTCTATTTTGATAAAAAGGATCTGTAAAATCTGTAGGGCCTACCATACTGCAAACAAACTTTACTAAGTCACCTTTGTCATATGTGTAGTCATACATCATCGCAATGTGTGCTCCAGCACTGGCTCCTACAAGGCCGAACTCTGGCAAGATCTGTAATTCTTCGTGATTATTATATAGTACTTTAATTAAGGTGTGGAGATCGTTAAATTGATTGGGAAATGCTGGAGTTTGCCGGTTTGCTAATACATAATTCATATTAACAATGGCGTGATCCGGGTTTCGTTCTTGAATATCGGATATATATTTTTCCATTCCTACCTTATCGCCATTTATCCAACCACCTCCGTGCAACAAAATGATAACTTTTGTTTTATTAGACGAATGACCTTCAGGAAGGTATATGTCATAAACTTGTTGCGGATGCTCTCCGTAGGGTAAATTTTCAAAAATGGCTTTGGAAGTACGAAATTTGCTTATAACTGAATGTTCCGATACAGCTTCTTTAATAGCTATAGTATAATTGGATTCTTGGGAAATTTCGGTTCCAATTTCATCTGATGTACACGAAGTGATGACAAGTAAAAACGATAATAAGACGGGGATAAATCGGATGAAATACATAAAAATTAGGTTTAAATGCAAATTTAAACGAAATAATGTTAACAAAAAATTTTCAAAAGACTATTTTGGCTTTCGTAACAGTTTGTTTATAAATGGTTTTACTTTTAGTGATACTCTTTTACTCGAGAATAGGAAGGTGTTCGTTTATAAATGAACTTAACTGTAGCTGTAAGTCTGTATTTGAAGCTTGACTCCAATTACCGTGTCCGCCTTCATAAACAGTAAAACTATTAGAAACCATATCGTTAGACAACTTAGTTTGCAAGGTTTCTCCGTTATTGAGCGGCACCAATGGATCTTCGTCTCCATAGAAAAGTATGGTAGGACTGCTATTTTCGGTTGTTTGTAACGCGGGACTTATAAGTTCGGCAATATTGCTATTTTCAGGGTAAGCAGATTCATCTACCAAAGCATTAAGCAATACTTGAAAATTTGGATTTTCGGTATAAAAAGGATCCGTAAAATCTGTAGGACCCACAATATCACAAATCATTTTTACCTTATCGTCTGTATCATAAACGTAATCGTACTGTAAAGCAATATGTGCTCCAGCACTTGCGCCAATTAAGCCAAATTCGGGGAGCAGTTCTAGTTCTTCACTTTCTTGTGTCAATTTATTAATTACTTTGCCTAAGTCTAAAAATTGATTGGGAAACGCCGGTGTTGAAGGTGGAGCTGCCAATACATAGTTTATATTTACTATAGCATGGTTAGGGTGTTTTTCTTTTAGAATAGGGATATACTCACTCATATCTTCCTTATCACCGTCTACCCAACCGCCACCGTGAATGAGTATGATTATTTTTGTTTTTTCAGAAGAACGTCCTTCTGGTAGGTAGAGATCGTACTTTTGTTTTGGGTTGTCGCCGTATGAAACATTCAGTTGGGTTTCCTCACCCAATGGTTGTTCATTCTCAAAAGTAGGTTTGCTTTCATCGCTACAAGCAGCAAGAAGCAGGCTCATTGTGAAAACAATTATAGTAAGGAAGCTTTTTTTCATAAAAAGTATATTAAGCTTTATTTCCTTAGAACGCTTTATTAATTGAGAGATTGTATATAATATTTTTAAATACTTTTTTTTAAGGGATTTTGAATATACGAAAGAATACAACTATCTTTAAAATACCCAAAAAGGTTATTATGGCAGAATTTATAAAACTATACGAAGAGAATCCAAACCCAAAAGATGTAAAAAGAATTGTAAAAATAATTAGGGACGGAGGTTTGGTTATTTATCCTAGTGATACTGTGTACGCATTAGGGTGTGATATTACAGATAATAGGGCTTTAGAACGTGTAGCTCAATTAAAAGGGGTAAAGCTTGAAAAGGCCAATTTTTCTTTTGTTTGTGAAGACTTGAGTAACCTCTCAGACTACGTAAGGCAAATTAATACCTCTACTTTTAAAATTTTGAAACGAGCATTGCCAGGACCTTACACTTTTATACTTCCTGGTAATAATAACTTACCTACTGTTTTTAAAAAGAAAAAAGAAGTGGGAATACGGGTGCCTAATAATAATATAACTCGTGCTATAGTAAGAGAATTAGGGAACCCGATTGTTTCAACATCCATAAAAGATGAAGATGAAGTTATTGAGTATACAACCGATCCTGAACTTATTTTTGAAAAGTGGGAGAAATTAGTAGACGTAGTAGTTGATGGTGGTTATGGAGACAACGTACCTTCAACCGTTATTGATTTAACAGGTGACGAACCTGTATTGATACGGGAAGGAAAAGGAAGCTTGGAAATTTAATTTTCTCTTAATAAATGTTTAAGGCCAATAAAAATGCTTTGTTCGGCCGCAGTGAATTCATCATCTATATAAAAAAGCTCTTTAATACGTTTAAATAGGGAGTCTATTTCCTTTTTGGTGTAGTTGTACTTTTCTATTGTGTATTCAATTTTTTGAATGCTTTCATAATCACTGTCTTTCTCAAATTCATTGTGAATTTTTTTATAATCGACATTGCTTACTTTAGATTTTATATAGTCTACTTCTTCTTTGGTTTCAATAAAATCTGCGTGCGCACAATATAATAAGATATAAGCTTTTAATTCTTCTCGTGTCCAATTGGTTGTTATTGATTCCATTGTTTTATTTCTTATTATTTTTTTCTTCAAAATCGGTGAGTCGTATGTTGGTTTGTTTATTTAGTTTCTTCTTAAAAAAAGCTGTCCAGCCTAATAAAAAACCAGTGACACCCATAGATTGTTTAGACCATTTGTAGAGATTAAAGCTATCTAGATGGTTTATAATCTTCCCGTCTTTAAACTCAAATTTGGCATTGATAACATTATGCACTTTTCTACCTTTTTTTCCGAAGGTATAATAGGCTTCCCAACGGGCTGTTCCTTTTTCAGGAGTGTATTCTATATGCGTAGTTTTTATTTTAAAATCCTTTCCTTGTTGTGAACTACACAACATGCGCCACATATTTTTTGCTTTTTCTCCCCTTAATATCCCGAAAGCGGGATCTTCAAAAGTTACATCGTCGTGATATGTTTCTACCATGCGTTCGGCATCTAAATGCTCAAAAGCTTGATAAAATTTTTCAATGATATTTTCTTCCTGTTTCATTGTTATTACTAATGTAGCTAAAAAAACCCGGCAACTTGCCGGGTTTTAAATTATTTTAAGATTTTGTAACCTTAGTTTATTTTTGGGTCTTTCAATCCATCTTCAATCATATTATAAAATTGATCGATTTTAGGTAATACTACAATTCGTGTTCTACGGTTTTTAGATTTACCATCAGATGTATCATTACCAGCTAAAGGAACATACTCACTACGTCCACCAGCTGTCATACGGGCTGGAGCAACGCCAAAGTCATCTTGAAGTGTTCTCACTACAGCTGTAGCACGAAGTACACTTAAATCCCAGTTATCTTGAATACATCCTGTACTAATAGGATCAGTATCTGTGTGACCTTCAACTAAAAATTCAAAATCTGGTTTCGCCTTAACAACAGTGGCTACTTTTCCTAGTACCTGACGGGCTTTACTAGTAATTTGGTAACTTCCACTTCGGAATAATAACTTGTCCGAAATATTAACGAAAACAACTCCTTTTTCGACACTTATTTCAATGTCTTCATCATCTAAGTTGCCAATGGCACCTTTTAAACTTTGTACTAAAGCAAGGTTTACAGAGTCACGACGCGTAACTGCATCTTGTAATTTACGTATGGTAAGGTCTTTCTCTTTTAAACTTTCTAATGATTTTTCTAAGTTTGAAGCACCTTTTCTTGTAAGGTCTGTAAAGTCACCAATTTGCTTAATTAAATCACCGTTAGTAGCATTTAATGAAGCTACTTGGCTTTTTAAAGAGTTGTTTGATGCTTCTAATCCTGATTTTTCGGAAAGGCAATCGTTTAATTTAACGGTTGCTGTGTTCAACAAATCTTGTGTTTTTTCTTGCTTGTCCTGTAAATCAGCATATTTCTTTTTCGAAACACACGAAGTAAACAGAAGACCAGAGCAAGCAGCCAGAATCAATATTTTTTTCATAATTATCTTGTTTAAATTGTTACCCAAAATTATCAAAAGCAAGAGTAGCTGGATAACGATTAACAATACTTTAAGTAAAATTTATCAGAGGTCGTTAAAACGTCGCTTGTTTCGGGCAAAATATAACCAAACAACAGTTTTTTTGTTGAAATATTCAAAATTTGAAGCATATAATTTTCTCTTTTTCAGAAAAGTATAAAAAAGAGTATAAAAACTTATGTGTGCTTTAAATATTGCTCCAATGTGTTTAAATTTTCCTTGTATTAAAAATTGGGTTGCAGCTAAACCGTCTAAAAGCATCCTGATTAAGAGTATAAAAAAAACCTTTGGACCTTTTATGTTTTTAAGTAACATAAGTAAGGTATTTCTAAAATTATAAAAGGTCTTTTTTGGATTCTCAGTAGCTAATGTTGCACCACCAACGTGATATACTTTTGAAGCCCCTACATATTTAATTACTCCTCCATTACTTTGCAATCTCCAACAAAGATCGATTTCCTCTTGGTGCGCAAAAAAATCTTCATCAAAACCATTAACTTTTTCAAAAGCATCTTTTTTTATAAATAAGCAGGCACCACTGGCCCAGAAAATTGTTTTTTCGTCATTATATTGACCAGTATCCTTTTCAATGGTATTAAAAATACGGCCCCTACAAAAAGGATATCCTAGTTTGTCAATATATCCACCGGCTGCACCAGCATATTCAAAATAGTCTTTGTTTTTGTAATCGAGTATTTTAGGCTGTGCGGCTACAAGGTTAGGTGTTGTTTTAAAGGCTTCAACAATGGGGGAGAGCCAGTTTTGGGTTACTTCCACGTCACTATTAAGTAATACAAAAATATCTTCCTGTAAGTTTTTAAGTGCCTCATTATAACCTTTGGCATACCCGCCATTTATTTTGTTTTGTATAATGGTAACTTCGGGAAAGTTTACCGCAAGATAGGATACAGAATCATCAGTCGAGGCATTATCAGCTACATAAACTGTTGCTTCTTTGGAAAAAGCCAGCACCGAAGGCAAAAAGGTTTCCAATAACTGCTTTCCATTCCAGTTGAGTATGACTATGGCTATTTTCACGTTTGCAAAATAGTGAAATTTAAGTTTAAAAAATAAAACCGCCCCTGTTGTAGGGACGGTTTTAATATGTTTTTTAAACCTGAGTTGGTTTATATATCGTCAAAACTCACATCAGTAAAATCAGATGCTGCAGAATCCACTTGATTGGTTTCTTCTTGCTCGTCTTTTTTATAGTTTTTTTGGTGACGTTCGCTAATTACTTCTTCACCTTTTTCATTAATGATAAAATCTGTCATTTCTTCAAGGTTATCTCTAAAATCCTGAAAATCTTCTTTATACAAGTAGATCTTATGTTTCTTGTAATGGTACGATCCATCGTCATTTGTAAACTTCTTGCTTTCAGTTATTGTTAGGTAATAATCTCCGGCTTTTGTAGCTCTTACATCAAAAAAATACGTGCGTCTTCCCGCTCGCATCACTTTAGACTGTATTTCTTCTTGCTCCATCGTATGCTGCTCGCTCATTAGTTTTAGGTTTTGTTAAGTTTTTCCAAAAATCTAAAAAAAATAGATATATGACAAGTATTCATTACATTTCTTTTTCTGAAAGTTGCTTAGCATACAATTCTTTATAGTACCCTTCTTCTTTTATAAGTTGATTATGAGTGCCTTGCTGGATTATTTTTCCCTCATCCAGTACAATAGTTTTATCGGCATTCTTGGCTGAAGAAATCCGGTGACTTACTATAATTGTTGTTTTATCTTGGGAAATTTCGTGCAAATTATTTAAAATTTCCTCCTCGGTTTCGGTATCTACTGCGGAGAGGCAATCATCAAACAATAAAATTTGTGGATCTTTAATAATAGCGCGAGCTATCGATACCCGTTGTTTTTGTCCACCACTTAGTGTAATACCACGTTCCCCGAGAACTGTATCGTAACCCTTGCTAAAACCGATAATGTTTTTATGCACTGCAGCCCGTTTTGCAGCTTGTATCACTTCGGCTTCATCGGCTTCTTCTTTACCAAAACGAATGTTGTTTTTAATACTGTCGCTAAATAAAAATGCATCTTGGGGTACATAACCAATGCTGCCTCGCAAACTATCTAAGTTTAATTGTTTAACAGGGGTGTCATCTATTTTTAGATATCCTTTTTGTACATCATACAATCGACCAATTAACTCAAGTATGGTCGATTTACCAGATCCTGTATGGCCAATTATAGATAATGTTTCTCCAGGTTTAACTGTAAATGAAACATCTTTTAAAGCCGTGATATTGGTGTCGGGATAGGTATAGGATAAATTTTCAAACGCTATTTTTCCGCGAATAGGGGTTTCTTTTGCAGTTTGATTTGTAATCTCTGGTTCTTCACTTAAAAATTCATTAATTCGTTTCTGTGAAGCTTCTGCACGTTGTATCATCGAGCTTACAAAGCCTACTACAGCTACTGGCCACGTTAGCATGTTTACATAAATTAAGAACTCCACAATCGTTCCTACTTCAATTTTTCCATCTATAAAACGTTGTCCTCCTATGTAAATTACCAAAATATTACTGGCACCAATTAATAAAATCATCAATGGGAAGAAAAGTGCTTGTACTTTAGCCAGATCTATGTTTTTTTCACGGCTACCTTCAGCTAAATCTGCGAAATTTTCATTGGTGCGTGGTTCAATTCCGTAGGCTTTAATTACAGCCACCCCACTAAAACTTTCTTGTGTAAAGGAGGTGAGCTTTGATAGGTATTGTTGAACGGCTGTACTTTTTTTGTTTATTTCAACACTCAATTTATAAATAAGAACTGAAAGTATGGGCAATGGAGCCACGGCATAAGCTGTAAGTACGGGAGCCGTGTAAAACATATAGCTTATAGCTACCACAAAGAGTGTTATCGTCCTAGTACTATACATCACGGCTGGTCCCACATATAGTCTCACTTTAGATACGTCTTCACTAATACGATTCATTAAATCACCAGTACGGTTCTGTTTGTAAAAGCTTAATGAAAGTCGTTCATACTGCTGAAATATTCTGTTTTTAAGATCGAATTCAACATGACGTGACACAACTATAATGGTTTGCCGCATGAGGAACGTGAAAAAAGCTGAAAGTAGGGTAGCGCCGACAATCAATAAGATATTTTCCAGTAGTTCACTCTTTACATAAGCAAGGTCTGTAATATCACCATTAATATAAGCACGAACTACATCTACGGAATCTCCGATTTTTTTTGGAACAACAATGGTAAAAATAGTGGCAATAATGGTAATTAAAAGCCCTGCTAAAAGGCGACCTCGGTATTTTATAAAATATTGATTGAGATATTGTAACTCTTTCATCTAGCGTTCTAAAATTTATTAACAAATTCTTCTTTTAGCGATAAATTCTTTGTGTGATTATCAATAAACCCGTATTTTTGCACGTCCTTTTTAAGGGATGCATAAAAAACAAAAATATTATGGTGACTGAAGTATTAAATACAAATGAACTTCAAAAAGTAGACCCTGTTTTCGGGCAAATGTCTTTCGACAATCACGAGCAAATCGTTTTTTGCAACGACAAAGATACAGGATTAAAAGCAATAATTGGTATCCACAATACGGTTTTAGGACCTGCACTTGGAGGTACCAGAATGTGGCAATACACGAGTGAATGGGAAGCCTTGAATGACGTGCTTCGCCTATCTCGAGGTATGACTTTTAAATCTGCTATTACTGGGTTAAACTTAGGTGGAGGAAAAGCTGTGATTATTGGTGATGCTAAAACGCAAAAAACACCAGAACTAATGAAACGCTTTGGTGAGTTTGTTCATTCATTAAGTGGAAAGTATATAACAGCGGAAGATATTGGAATGACAACAGGCGATATGGATCTTGTACGCTCAGTGACACCTTATGTTACAGGTATTTCTGAAACATTAGGTGGAGCAGGAAATCCATCTCCTATTACAGCTTATGGTGTGTTTATGGGTATGAAAGCAGCTGCAAAGTATGCTTTTGGAACCGACATATTAGAAGATCGTGTAGTATATGTTCAAGGAATTGGAAATGTAGGAGAAGCTTTGGTGGAAAACCTTACTAACGAGGGAGCTAAAGTGTATATTACAGATATTAATCAAGAACGTTTGGAAGAAGTTCGTGATAAGTATAGCGCAACTATCTATGAAGGCGATAATATCTATGCAGAAGAAATGGATATTTATGCACCGTGTGCCCTTGGAGCAACTATAAACGACCAAACCATAAACCAGCTTAAGGCTAAAGTGATTGCAGGAGCAGCTAACAACCAGTTAGCCGAAGAGCAAAAACACGGTTTACAATTACGTGAAAAAGGTATCGTTTATGCCCCTGATTTTTTAATTAATGCCGGTGGAATTATAAATGTATATGCCGAGTTGGAAAACTATGGTCGTCAAGAGATAATCCGTAAGACGGAAAACATCTTTAACACGACACTCGAAATATTAAAGAATGCTGAGAGTAAAGATGTTACTACACATCAGGCTGCCTTTGATATGGCAAACGCTAGAATAGCGGCAAGAAAAGAGAAAATGTAGTTTTTAACTATATTAAAATAGTATATTTGCAACGCACAAGAAAAAGCTTGTGCGTTGTTTATTTATAAATGTTCTTTATTTTAAAATATGCTCACAAGAAGACATATTAGGGTCAAAGTTTTACAGTCAACTTACGCTTTTTTTCAAAGCGAACATCAAGACCTTGACAAGCAGGAAAAATTTCTATTGTACAGCATGGATCAAATGCAAGACTTGTATGTTTTGCTGCTTCAATTAATGGTTGAAGTAAAGGATCACGCTGAAAATTTTCTTCAGAAATCACAACAAAAACATTTGGCAACAGCCGAAGAGAAAAATCCGAATCGAAACTTTGTTGATAATAAAGTAATTCAGCTTATTGAAGCAAATCCAAATCTTGCTGAAATACTGAAGAATAAAAAACTGAATTATTGGCAAGATGACAATGAATATATCAATATTATATTCAATGCATTAAAAGAGAAGGATTTTTATCAAGAGTATATTTCCAAAAAGGAGGTTTCATTTAAAGAGGATAGGGATTTTATTGTTAAGTTTTATAAAGAAGTAGTAGCTCCTGACGAAAAGCTTTACGACTACTTGGAAGATAAACGCTTAACGTGGTTGGACGATTTTCCATTGGTAAATACTGCAATGGTAAAAATGCTTTCTAAAATTTCAGAAAAAAATGTAGCTACTATTTTGGTTCCATCTTTGTATAAAAATGACGATGACCGTGAGTTTGCTCTACAATTGCTTCGGAAAGTAATACTGAACAATGAAAAACTGGATAATGAAATAGATGGCAAAACACCAAATTGGGATAAAGATCGTATTGCGCATATTGATATGATTATTCTTAAAATTGGTATTTCAGAATTTCTGTATTTCCCTTCTATTCCAGAACGTGCTACTATAAACGAATGTCTTGAGATATCAAAAGAATACTCAACGCCTAAAAGTAGTAGCTTTATTAACGGAATATTGGATAAGCTTGTAAAAGAATATACAAAAGAAGGTAAACTGAATAAATTAGGCCGAGGCCTTCAATAGAAGTAAAAAAATAAGTATTTTAGCGGCGCTTAAACATAAAATATATATACTATGAAAAAATCGATTTTAATTTTAGCTGTATTATCTGCTTTTGCATTTACATCGTGTAAAGAAAAAGCTTCAGATAAAGTAAATGAAGAAAATGTAGCAGCAGCTGCAGACCGTGATGCAGACGCATCTAAATTTCCGGTCATGAAATTTGAAAAAACAGAATATGACTTCGGAACTATTGCCAAGGGTGAGAAAGTAGAACACGAATTTAAATTCACTAACACTGGCGATGCTCCTTTAGTAATTGTTAATGCTACTAGTAGCTGTGGTTGTACTGTGCCAGAATATTCAAAAGAAGCGATAGCACCGGGTGAAGACGGAAAGCTTTTAGTTAAATATGATGGTAGTGGAGTTAATCAAGTGAGCAAAACTGTAACTATTGTTGCTAATACAGAAAAAGGAAAAGAGACCTTAAAAATTAAAGCCTTTGTAACGCCTAAAAACGGAGCTAATGAAGGTCAAAACATGCTTAAAACGAGCTAATTTATAAATTAAAAGAATAGACTATTTTTATGGAACAAATTCAAGGCTTTCTTCCTATTATCTTATTGTTTGCTGTGATGTATCTTTTTTTAATACGTCCGCAAATGAAAAAGCAAAAGCAAGAAAAAAAGTTTGCTAAAGAAATTAAAAAAGGGGATAAAGTAATCACCAAAAGCGGGATGCACGGTAAAATTTTAGATTTAAATGACGATGGTACCTGTATTATCGAAACCGGTGCCGGTAAAATGAAATTTGAACGTTCTGCTCTTTCTATGGAAATGAGCGAAAAGATGAACGCTCCCAAGACTCCTGCTAAAAAGGAAAAGAAATAGTTTTATTTTAACAGAATTAAAAAACCGCAATATTTTTAAATATTGCGGTTTTTTTGTTTGTAAGGATTAGCTTATTTATGCTTCTTTTTCTGCTAGCAATTGAGCAATGTTTACAATTACTTCTATAGCCTTTTGCATATTCTCTAACGGTACATATTCATAACGACCGTGAAAGTTGTGTCCGCCAGCAAAAATATTGGGGCAAGGCAAGCCCATAAAACTTAATTGAGAACCATCTGTACCACCTCTAATAGGTTTAATAATAGGTTTGATATCTGCTTTCTTCATTGCTTCTTCGGCAAGATCAACGATATGCATTACAGGTTCAATTTTTTCACGCATATTAAAGTATTGATCTTTTATTTCAATTGTAATCAATTCTTTTTCGTGCTGTGCGTTGATTTCATCTGCTAATTTAACCATCATTTCTTTTCGAGCTTCAAAATGGTCTTTATCGTGATCTCGTATAATATATTGTAGCTTGGTGCCGTCCACTTCTCCATTTACACTTTGCAGGTGGAAAAAACCTTCGCGACCGTCAGTATGTTCTGGTGTTTCCATTCTAGGTAAGGAATTAATATAATCTGTAGCAATGTACATGCTATTGATCATTTTTCCCTTGGCTGTTCCTGGATGTACAATTTTACCTTTAACAGTTACAACGGCTCCAGCTGCATTGAAGTTTTCATATTCCAACTCGCCAATTTGGCTGCCGTCCATGGTATATGCCCATTCGGCACCAAATTTTTCTACATCAAATTTGTGGGCACCACGACCAATTTCTTCATCAGGAGTAAAACCTATTCGTATTTTTCCGTGTTTTATTTCGGGATGATTTACTAAATACTCCATAGCCGAAACAATTTCAGCAACTCCCGCTTTATCGTCTGCCCCTAATAAGGTAGTACCATCTGTAGTGATTAGCGTTTGCCCTTTATAAAGTAAAAGATCATCAAATTCATCTGGAGAGAGTACTATATCCTTATCAGCGTTTAAGACGATATCCTTTCCATCATAATTTTCAACGATCTGCGGATTTACATTGGCACCAGTAAAGTCTGGTGATGTGTCAAAATGTGATACAAACCCGATAGTAGGAACTTCGTGATCCACGTTTGAAGGTAGGGTTGCCATAATATAGGCGTTATCGTCTATGGTAACGTCTTCTAAGCCAATTCGTTTTAGTTCGGCAAACAAAGCGTTAGCAAGGTTCCATTGTTTTTCGGTGCTAGGAGTGCTGTCACTTTCCGGATCACTTTCCGTATCAACAGTAACGTAGCTGAAAAAGCGATCAATAAGGTGTTGTTTATCTATCATAATTTTTCTTTTTTGCTTTACAAATTAAAGCATAATCAAAATAACCATTACATTCTTTCTTGCTATTTTTGCCACATATCCTTTTATCTATGTACAAATCTATAATCCGTCCCATTCTTTTTCAATCTGATCCCGAAAAAGTACACCACTTTACATTTAAAATGATTCGCTTACTACATAAAATAGGGTTTGGGAGTATTTTCCAAAGTATATATAAAGTAAATGATAAACGATTGGAGCGGGAGGTTTTCGGACTTAAATTTCCTAATCCAGTGGGATTAGCAGCTGGCTTTGACAAAGATGCTAAATTGTACAAGGAACTTTCAAATTTAGGCTTTGGGTTTATTGAAATAGGTACCGTTACGCCAAAACCCCAACCAGGAAATCCTAAAAAAAGGTTGTTCCGTCTAAAGGATGATAACGCAATTATTAATAGAATGGGGTTTAATAATGGTGGCGTAAAAGAAGCTGTAGAACGACTAAAAAAGAATACCCCTGTTGCTGAGAGAAGTCATGTACTTATCGGCGGAAACATTGGTAAAAACAAGGTCACGCCTAATGAAAATGCAGTTAATGATTATGTAACTTGCTTTGAGGCTTTATTTGATTATGTAGATTATTTTGTAGTAAATGTAAGTTCACCAAACACGCCAAATTTAAGAGCATTACAAGATAAAGAACCGTTGACAAAACTACTTAAAACACTCGTTTTAAAAAGAGAAGAATTCTTTAGGCTGAGCGGAGTCGAAATCAAGCCAATACTTCTGAAAATAGCCCCAGATTTGACAGACGGGCAATTGTTGGATATTATTGACATTGTTTCAGAAACAAAAATAGATGGGATTATTGCCACCAATACGACTATTTCAAGAAAAGGTCTTGTTTCAGAAAATAAAACTGAAAAGGGAGGCTTAAGCGGTAAACCATTAACAAACCGCTCTACTGAAGTGATTCGGTTTCTTTCAGAAAAAAGCAATAAAGCCTTTCCAATAATTGGAGTAGGAGGGATCCATAGCCCTGAAGATGCTTTGGAAAAACTAGAAGCTGGTGCAAGCTTGGTACAGTTATACACTGGTTTTATTTATGAAGGCCCACAATTGATTACAGCTATAAATAAGGCTGTTTTAGAGCAATAACTTGTATGACAGAAAACCTACTATCTTTTGCATTAGCTACCATGGCTTTGGCATTTTCACCAGGACCAGATAATATCTATGTGTTGACGCAATCGTTGGTTAATGGAGTAAAAAGCGGAATTGCTACTACTGCGGGATTGGTTACAGGTTGTATTGTGCATACTACTTTTTTAGCCTTTGGTCTTTCAGCAATCATTACAGCCTCCCCAGCTTTATTTTATGGAGTTAAGGTGCTAGGTGCTCTATATTTATTGTATTTAGCTTATGTTGTTTTTAAAAGTGATGCATCAATTGCCGTTCCTATTACTTCAGAAGGAAAAATAAATAGAACGCTAATAAAAACAAATGCTCAACTTTTTAAACAGGGTGTTATCATGAATTTGGTAAACCCTAAAGTAATGATCTTCTTCTTAGCTTTCTTTCCAGCTTTTCTTTGGAATGAAACTGAAAATACCGTGAGTCAATTTTATATTTTAGGTATTATTTTTATGGTAATTTCATTTTTGGTTTTCGGATTAATAGCATTTCTAGCAGGTAGTATTTCATCTTATATATTGAAGCATAAATCAGTTGGTATTGTTTTAAAATGGTTACAGATAGTGGTTTTTATCGGTATAGCCGTTTTTATTTTAATTCCGTAGTCAGAATTATAAAAAGCTTGAGATTGCATTTTAAAATCTAGTATCTTTGAGGTAATGCAAAAAATTAAACTAATAGAGTGTCCTAGAGACGCAATGCAAGGGATAAAGGATTGGGTGCCAACTCAAAGTAAGGTTCAATATATACAGTCACTATTGCGGTGTGGCTTTGATACCATAGACTTCGGGAGTTTCGTTTCGCCCAAGGCAATCCCACAAATGAAAGATACGGCCGAAGTACTCTCGAAGTTAGACCTGTCTAAAACTGATAGTAAATTATTGTCAATTGTAGCCAATGTGCGAGGAGCAAAAGACGCTGTAAAACACCCAGAAATTGACTATTTAGGTTATCCTTTTTCCATTTCGGAAAACTTCCAAATGCGAAATACCCATAAAACTATTGCACAATCCCTTGATATTTTGAAAGAAATTCTTAATTTGGCTAATGCAAACGATAAACAAGTAGTTGCTTATTTATCAATGGGTTTCGGTAATCCCTACGGAGACCCTTGGAATGTTGAGATTGTAGCAGATTGGACCGAAAAACTATCGGCCATGGGTGTTAAAATTTTATCATTAAGCGATACGGTAGGCTCCTCAACGCCCGATATCATTGACTATTTGTTTTCAAATTTAATTCCCCATTATCCCCATATTGAGTTTGGAGCTCATTTACATACAACCCCCGCGTTGTGGCATGAAAAAATAGATGCTGCATACAAAGCCGGTTGTTTTAGGTTTGACGGTGCTATACAGGGCTTTGGAGGATGTCCTATGGCAAAAGATGAATTAACAGGAAATATGCCGACTGAGAAGATGTTAAGTTATTTTACTACTGTAAAAACTGATTGTAATGTAAATCCAATGGCATTTGAAAGTGCTCATAACGAAGCAACTAAAATATTCAGTAAATATCATTAAGATGAAACGACGAATACTTTTACTACCGGTTTTTGCATTATTCTTATTTTATGGTTGTACGCTCATGGAGCCTATACCCGAAGAACCTTTTTATGGAAAGGGTATTGTAACCATTAAGTTTTTACAGGTTAATGATGTTTATGAAATAGCACCATTACAAGGTGGTAAATACGGAGGAATGGCACGTGTTGCTTATGTTAGGGACTCCATAAAGGAACGAAACCCCAACACCTTTTTGTTTATGGCGGGTGATTTTTTGAATCCATCTTTATTGGGGAATTTAAAAAAAGATGGTGAGCGAATTAAGGGTAAGCAAATGATTGAAGTGATGAATGCCATGGAGTTTGACTTGGTAACTTTTGGAAATCATGAATTTGACCTTACAGAAGAAGAGCTGCAAGAACGCCTAAATGAATCCACGTTTCCGTGGGTTTCATCGAACGTACGTCACGTACTTCCAAATGGTACAAAAAGCCGATTTCAAACTAAACTTGAAATGGGGGGAGAGCCCATTTCAGATTATAAAACTATTGCAGTTAGGGATTCTCTTGGCAATGAAGTAGATTTTGGCTTTATAGGATTAACACTGGACTCTAATCCCAAGGAATACGTACAATACGGGAATATTTATAAGGAAGCCCTCCGCGCCTACGATTTGGTGTACCCAAAAGTAGATTTTGTAATCGGGTTAACCCACTTAACAATAGATCAAGATCATGAATTAGCAAAAGAGCTACCTGAAATACCTTTAATAATGGGTGGTCACGAACATGTAAGTAATTTAGAACGGCAAGGAAATACCGTTATCGCTAAAGCTGATGCTAATGCTATTTCCATGTACATACATACACTGGTATATAATTTACGTACTCAGGTTTTATATGTAAACTCGAAGATTATGTATTTAGATGAAAAAGTTCCGCTACAAGCCAATGTAGATAGAGTAGTAAAAAAGTGGAACGAAGTATTGGATTCAGAACTTTCAAAAGTAGTGCCTAATACCAATGAAGTAATTTACACACCAAAGACACCCTTGGACGGAACAGATAGTGCAAACAGAAGCATACAAACCAATTTAGGTGATAAAGTGACCGAAGCTATGGCCTTTTCCTACAATTATAAAGTAGATGCAGCATTGGTTAATGGAGGTTCTTTTAGGGTGGACGATATGCTTTCTGGTAAATTGACTAGTGTTGATATTTTTAGAGTCTTGCCTTTTGGAGGCAGCGTTTTAAAAGTAGATATGAAAGGAGAATTGCTGAAAGAAATATTAGACTTCGGAAAATCACAACGCGGAAAAGGGGCCTATTTACAACGCTATAAAATTTCTCAAAGCGCTTCAGGAAACTGGTTGATTGGTGGAAAACCTATTAATTACAAAAAGACATATACAATTGCTTTGAGCGATTTTCTTTTAAAAGGGTTGGATATCCCATTTTTAACTAGAAACAACAGTGGTATTGTAAAAATATATGAACCTGAGGAAAATGAACTAGCTTTCGATATCAGAAAATCTTTGATTAGTTATTTAAAATCTATTTAACTGCATACTTCTAAATTTTTGCAAATCTTATAAAGAATTGTTCTAAATAATTTCTTAGTTTTACGGCTTAATTTTTATAGCCCATGAAAATAGTTAAGTACATTCTTATTGTATTATTAGTTGCCCTAGTAATCATTCAATTTATTCGTCCTGAAAAAAATAAAGGAGGCTATGAAAGTATCGCTTTTTTTGAAAAAGAAACAAAGCCTTCAGCCGAAGTGGCTTTATTATTAAAAGAAAATTGTTACGATTGCCATAGCGATCAAACTCAATATCCTTGGTATTCTGAAATAGCTCCCTTTTCACTTTGGTTAGATGAGCATATTGAACACGGGAAAGGACATTTTAATGCTTCTGCTTGGGACTCTTATTCCATTAAGAAAAAAGACCATAAAATGGAAGAGTTGGTCGAAATGATAGAAGAAGGGGAGATGCCTCTAGACTCATATACATGGATTCACGGAGATTTAACTGAACAGGAACAAAAATTAATTCTTCAATGGGCTGGATTAGTCCGTCTTCAATATAAAAATCAATTACAAGTTTCTTCTAAGTAATTGATCTTAAGCTTGCAATTTGATTTACAAGTTTTTATTTAAATTTAATCTAAATAAAGTTGTCAGAATACTTTCTCCCTTTTATATTTGCATTCTGAAAAACCAATTATTTATAACAAGTCTAAATAAAACCCAATGAAAAAATTATTGTATTCCGCAATTATTATGAGTCTTGTATTGGCTTCATGTTCATCTGATGATGAAGCTGGTGATATTCAACAAGATATTGAAGTTCCTACAAATTATGTGTTCGAAAGAGGAGGAGAAACTACAGTTCAGTATCCTGGGCAAACTACCCGCTTACAAATGTCAGCAGAGTTAATAGGATCTTTTAAAGATTTTGATTCAGCAACCAAAGAATCTCTTTTAAATATGTTTGCTCATGTGGAAGGTGCTAACGATTTTGATAATTCAGCATTAAATGCTTCTGGAAAAAATATAAAAAGCAAAATAGCGGCTTCAGTTGATTACTTTTCAGCAAACGTTGCAGAAAGTGCAGAAATAAAAGCTGATTTTGAATCATATATTTCACGACAGGTAGATGAAGTCTTTCCAAATGAAAATACTGTAGCAACAACAGGCGTTGCAGGTCAAATTGCAGATGGTTCTTCTGCAAGATATGTTACTGGTAAAGGGTTGGAATTAAACCAAGCTTTTGCAAAAGGCATGATGGGAGCTCTATTGGCAGACCAAATATTAAACAACTACTTATCAACAGCTGTTTTGGACGAAGCTTCAAACCGTGAGGACAATGAAAATGAGGTGCTTGATGGGGATAGTAACTATACAACTATGGAGCACAAATGGGACGAGGCTTACGGGTACTTGTATGGAGATCCTTCCATTCCAGTTGCAGACCCTAATAGTGTTTTGGGTGTAAGCGATGACCATTTATTGTTCAATTATTTAGGTGTAGTTAACAGTGATGATGACTTTGCTGGGGTAGCACAAAATATTTTTGAAGCTTTTAAAACAGGTCGTGCCGCAATCGTAGCAGGCGATTATGAATTAAGAGATGAGCAAGTTACTATTATAAAAGAAGGTGTTTCGACAATTATTGCAGTGCGCGCGGTTCACTATTTACAGGCTGGAAAGCAAGCATTAGCAGATAATAATATGGGCGCGGCTTTTCACGATCTTTCTGAAGGGTTTGGCTTTATGTACAGCCTTCGTTTTACAAATAACCCAAATACAGGAGCGCCTTACGTTTCTCCTTCTGAATTAGAAACGTTTAAAACTCAACTGTTAGAAGGAAACGGTTTTTGGGATGTAACTCCTGAAACATTAGATAGTATTTCAGCAACAATAGCAACAGCTTTTGACTTTACTGTAGAACAAGCTGCAAACTAAAAGGTTATTAAAAGCAAAACAATCGGTTTATATATTAAGCCGATTGTTTTTGCTATTTTTGCAAACCGAAAAATGAAAAAGAAAAAGATGATAAAAAAAGCACTATTTAGTCTAAGTTTTATTCTTGTTTTAGTAGCGTGTTCTAGCGATGATAGCACAAAGCCAGAAGAAGAAACCAACGATAGTTTTGACCGTCAGGCTTTATTAGTTAACTGGGCCGATAATATTATTGTGCTTTCATATGCTGCTTTTAATACAGAAACAAATAGCTTAGTTACAGCGACAACTACTTTTACAGAAAATCCTACAGTTGGAGCTCTACAGCAATTGCGCGAAACTTGGATTGAAGCTTATCTTGCTTTTCAACATGTTTCTATGTTTGAAATAGGTAAAGCTGAAGCCCTTAATTATCGCAACCGTGTAAATGTATACCCTACCAATGCTTCAGAAATTGATGGATTAATTGCTGATGGAAACTACGATTTTTCATTGCCTTCAACAATAGATGCGCAAGGGTTTCCAGCGATGGATTACCTAATAAATGGCTTAGCTTCTTCAGATGAAGAAATTATTACTTTTTATACTACCAATGAAAACGCTGAGAATTATAAAGCGTATTTAAACACCTTAGCCGAAACCATTTCAACCTTAACCGAAACGGTTTTAAATGACTGGAATAATGGGTACAGAGATACGTTTGTAAATAACACCAGTTCGTCTGCATCAGGATCGGTAGATAAATTAGCAAATGACTATGTTTTTTATTATGAAAAAGCGCTTAGAGCTGGGAAAGTAGGGATTCCAGCAGGAGTGTTTTCTAACGACCCACTTCCTGAAAAAGTAGAAGCTTTTTATAAAGAAGATATTTCAAAAATATTAGCCTTAGAAGCCTTAGAAGCATCACAAAATTTCTTTGAAGGAAAAAAGTTTGATGGTACTTCGAATGGTGAGAGCTTTAAAACCTATTTAGCCTATTTAAACACGATTAAAAACGGAGAAAATTTAGGTAACTTAATCACTGCTCAATTTGAGACTTCAAAAAGTAAGTTAGAAGGATTAAATACTAATTTTTCACTTCAAATAGAAAACGATAATTCAAAAATGCTGACTGCTTATAATGAATTACAACGAAATGTAATTTTATTAAAAGTTGATATGCTGCAAGCAATGGATATTAGTGTTGATTACGTAGACGCCGATGGCGATTAATGAATGAGCACAACATTAAAAACATATTTCACGAAACAAACACAGGCCGCACCTCTTGCGGTCTTTCGTGTTTTTTTTGGTGTCATGATGTTTGTGAGTATCATCCGGTTCTGGGCAAATGGGTGGATTGAAAAACTATACATAACGCCTAAGTTTCATTTTTCATATTACGGTTTTGAGTGGGTACAGCCATTAGGGGATTTCACCTATGTTTTATTTGCTGTTTGTGCACTCTCTGCGTTACTGGTTGCTGTGGGCTTTAAATATAGAATTGCTATTATAGCTTTCTTTTTAAGCTTTACCTACATTGAGTTAATGGATAAAACCACCTACTTAAACCATTATTACTTTATAAGTTGCGTAAGCTTTTTAATGATCTTTTTACCAGCTAACAGTTATTTTTCGTTTGACGCCAAAAACCTTAAAAAAGCTTCTTTCTATGTTCCAAATTGGACGATAGATTCAATAAAATTGATGCTTGCTGTAGTATATTTATATGCTGGGTTGGCAAAATTAAACAGCGATTGGTTACTAAAAGCCATGCCACTTAAAATATGGCTACCCTCAAAGTACGATATTCCTTTCTTGGGAAATCTTATGCAGCAAGAATGGGTACATTACGCCTTTAGTTGGAGTGGTGCTTTGTATGATTTAGCAATTCCGTTTTTGTTAGTATATAGGCGTACGCGCTGGTTTGCTTTTATTGTAGTAATTATTTTTCATGTACTCACACGCGTATTATTCCCTATTGGGATGTTCCCGTATATTATGATTGTAAGTGCATTAATATTCTTTGATGCCTCGGTCCATCATAAAATACTTCAGTTTATATCAAAAATAGTTAAGATTAATAAAGCTGAAATAGATAAGGAGATTAAAACAGTATTTTTTAAAAAGAAGAAAAACGTATCAAGGATTGTCATTGCCGTATTTATAGTAGTACAACTGGTCTTTCCGTGGCGGTATTTAGCATATCCGGACGAACTGTTTTGGACCGAAGAAGGCTATCGATTCTCTTGGCGGGTTATGTTGATGGAGAAAGCCGGATATGCTCAGTTTAAAGTAAAAGACAGTGTTAGCGGAAAACAATTTCACGTTGATAATAGCGACTTTTTAAATACATTTCAAGAAAAGCAAATGAGTTTTCAGCCCGATTTCATTTTAGAATACGCCCATTTTTTAGGAGATCATTTTGCATCACAAGGACATAAAAACCTTGAAGTGTATGTAGAAAGCTATGTAGCACTCAATGGAAGACTCAGTCAGCCGTTTATCGACCCTACGGTCAATTTATTACAAGAAAAAGAATCATTTAGACACAAAACTTGGATTTTAGAATTTAACGATGATATTAAAGGACTATAATTTTAAAACAACGCTAGTAGCATTAATCGCTTTATTAACAACTATAGCAGTTGAAGCGCAATATACGGTTTCAGGGAAAGTAGTTTCTGGAGTAGATAATACAGTGATATCTAATGCTGAAGTATTTATTTCTAACACAGGAGACGAAACTAAAACAGACGAAAATGGAATGTTTCAGTTTAATGACGTACCGTCCGGCACTCACTATTTTGTGGTGTTTACCTATGAATATCAATTATTGGAAAAAACGGTTGAAGTTTCTGAAGATACTAATCTAGACTTTCAATTAGAGCCTTTAGGGGAAACCCTTTCTGAAGTGGTTATAAAAAAGCAAAGAGATAGGGTTTTTGCTTTAAAACAATTACGCCCGGTTGAAGGTACCGCTATCTATGCCGGAAAAAAGAGTGAAGTGATTCAAGTGGATAACTTAACGGCTAACCTCGCAACGGGAAATGCGCGTCAAATTTATTCGCAAGTGGTTGGGCTGAATATTTACGAAAATAATGATGGGGGACTGCAATTGAATATTGGTGGTCGCGGGTTAGACCCCAACCGAACCGCAAACTTCAATACCCGGCAAAATGGATACGACATTTCAGCCGATGTTTTGGGGTATCCAGAAAGTTACTATACACCCCCAGCCGAAGCACTTCGCGAAATACAAGTGGTTCGTGGAGCCGCTTCATTACAGTACGGAACCCAATTTGGAGGGCTTATTAACTTCAAACTAAAACAGCCAAATCGTAATAAAAAAATAGAATTAGTTTCTAGGCAAACAATTGGCTCGTATGATCTTTTCAATAGCTTTAATAGTTTAAGTGGACAGGTAGGTAAGTTTGGGTATTATACCTATTTCAACTACAAAAAAGGAAACGATTTTAGACCAAACTCTCAATTTGACTCATATAATGGGTACGCACATTTGGATTATCAACTTACCGATAAAACCAAGCTAACCGGAGAGTTTAGTTACTTATATTATATAGCCCAACAACCTGGAGGGTTAACAGATACACAGTTTGAAGAAGATCCAACCTTCAGTAACCGAACTAGAAACTGGTTTGAAGTAGACTGGAAATTGTATTCTTTGATGTTGGAACATACGTTTTCAGAAAAGACAGATTTCAGCTTAACCTTATTTGCATTAGATGCTTCGCGTAAATCAGTAGGTTTTCGGGAAAATAGGGTTTCACAACAAGATAATCTTACAGAGCCAAGAGAATTAATAGTGGGAAATTTCAATAATTGGGGCGCCGAAGCTCGTCTATTAACCCATTACAACCTTTTTAATACTGAAAATGTATTCTTAATAGGAGGGAAGTATTATCAATCTAAAAATACTAGTAAACAAGGGCCGGGAACAAATGACAGCGATGCTAATTTCAGTTTTGCTGAAAATGAATTCCCAGATTACAGACGCCAAAGTGATTTTGAGTTTCCGAACTTAAACTTGGCTGTATTTGGAGAGAATATTTTTAATCTCACTGAAACGTTTTCTGTAACGCCTGGCTTTCGATTTGAATATATTAAAACCGAAAGTATAGGTACGTATAAAAACATAAACCTAGATAATGCGGGGAACCCCATTTTAAATGAAACGATACCAGATAATAGAACCTTCGACCGATCATTCGTTTTATTAGGTGTTGGTCTAAGCTACAAGCCTTCCAGAAGTATTGAAGTGTATGGAAACATCAGTCAAAATTATCGATCTGTCACTTTTAATGACATTCGTATTACCAATCCGTCATTAACCGTAGACCCCAATATTACAGATGAAGAAGGTTTTACTGCAGACATAGGAGTTCGCGGTAGATTTGAAAAGTATGTATCTTACGACCTAGGTGCATTCTTTTTAGGTTATAATGATAGGTTAGGGGTGATTCTTCGGGAAGTAAGCGATATTGAACAAGAACGTTTCCGTGGAAATATTGGAGACGCTATTACCTATGGCGTAGAAACATTTATTGATTGGAATATTTGGAATACGTTTTATTCTGAAGAAAAAAATATAAAATTAAATCTATTTTCAAATTTAGCTCTAACCCATTCAGAATATACAAAGTCTGAACAGACAAATGTAGAAGGTAATGAAGTGGAATTCATTCCCGCTGTAAATCTGAAGACAGGTTTAAATTTTGGGTATAAAAACTTTTTAGGAAGTCTTCAATACACCTATTTAAGCAAACAATTCACCGATGCCACTAATAGCGATCGTGATTTTGAAAGCCAAAGTGGTATTGTTGGTGAAATTCCAGCGTATGATATACTCGATTTATCGCTATCGTATACCTATAAAATGTTTCAATTAGAGGTTGGGGTCAATAATGTGTTGGATAACAGCTATTTTGTGCGAAGAGCCACAGGATATCCTGGGCCAGGTATTATCCCAAGTCAGCCAAGAACTGGGTATACTGGCTTACAAATAACTTTTTAATATGAAAGCGTTTATGCATTCAGTTGTTGTGGAGCCCAAGCGGCGCATAACATTCCGGGTGCAGCTTTATCAGGATTTGCGCAATCGCTTTCTTCGTATCTTGAACACGTTACGCAGTTTCGCTCGTCATTTAGCTTTGCTTTCATTTCAAAGTTATCGCAAGTGTAATGCGTATTCACCATTACTTTATGAACTGAACAAACGTCGCCTTCCATCAAGTTATCACAGTTTATACAGTTGTGTGCTAGTCTAATTGCCATAATATTATCTTTTTTAGTTACATAAAAATACAGCGGTATTCCTTTAGAAACAATTTAAATAGGTGTATAGGTTCTGTTTTGTTTTTAGATTGAATTAAAATAAACCTTTTTATTACTTAGCTGAACCAAACATTTAATTGTACATTTGCACGCAATTAAACGGTAACTAATTTCCGGTTTCTTTTCGGAATAAAAATTTAATTGCAATGACCGCACACGACAACAAAATTCTTGGAGAAGGCCTTACGTATGACGACGTACTTTTAGTACCCGCATATTCTGAAGTGCTTCCTAGAGAAGTTTCCATCGAAACAAAATTTTCTCGAAATATTACTTTAAACGTTCCTATTGTTTCCGCAGCAATGGATACCGTTACCGAAAGTGCTATGGCAATTGCTATTGCACGCGAAGGTGGAATAGGCGTTTTGCATAAAAATATGACTATCGAGCAACAAGCTGCCGAAGTACGTAAAGTAAAACGTGCCGAAAGCGGGATGATACTCGATCCAGTTACGTTGAAAAAAACAGCTACTGTAGCCGATGCACAAGCTACAATGAAAGAATACAGCATTGGTGGTATCCCTATTATTGATGATGAAGGGAAACTAATTGGAATCGTAACCAATCGCGATCTTCGTTTTGAAAAAAATTACGAACGTAAGTTGGAGGAAGTAATGACTTTTAAAAACTTAGTGACCGTAGCAAAAGGAACTTCTTTAAAAGAGGCTGAGATTATTCTTCAGAAAAACAAAATTGAGAAACTACCGGTTGTTGAAGATGATGGAACCTTATTAGGGTTGATTACGTTTAGGGATATTACCAAACTAACCCAAAAGCCAACAGCCAATAAAGATCAATATGGCCGCCTTCGTGTAGCAGCTGCTCTAGGTGTTACTGCAGATGCCGTTGAACGTGCTGAAGCATTGGTAAACGCTCAAGTTGATGCTGTGATTATCGATACCGCTCACGGTCATACAAAAGGAGTAGTTACTGTTTTAAAAGAAGTAAAAAAGAATTTTCCAGAATTAGATGTGGTTGTAGGTAATATTGCAACTCCAGAAGCCGCTAAATATTTAGCAGATGCTGGTGCTGATGCAGTAAAAGTAGGAATTGGTCCAGGATCAATATGTACAACTCGGGTCGTCGCTGGAGTTGGCTTTCCACAATTTTCTGCGGTATTAGAAGTTTCGGCAGCACTTAAAGGAACGGGTGTTCCTGTAATTGCCGATGGTGGTATTCGGTATACTGGTGATATTCCAAAAGCGTTAGCTGCAGGAGCAGACTGTGTGATGTTAGGCTCTTTATTGGCAGGAACAAAAGAATCTCCAGGGGAAACAATTATTTACGAAGGACGAAAGTTTAAATCGTATCGCGGAATGGGTAGCGTAGAAGCTATGAAAAAAGGTTCTAAAGATCGCTATTTTCAGGATGTGGAAGACGATATTAAAAAATTGGTGCCAGAAGGTATTGTTGGTCGTGTGCCTTACAAAGGTGAATTGCTTGAAAGCATGACGCAGTTTATAGGAGGCTTACGTGCCGGAATGGGCTATTGTGGTGCTAACTCCATTGAAGCGTTAAAAGAAAATGGAACGTTTGTTAAAATCACTTCTTCCGGTATTCATGAAAGTCATCCTCACGATGTTACTATAACTAAAGAAGCACCAAATTACTCAAGGTAATTTAGTGCTTCCTTTATTTGTTTGGCATAAAAGTTTACTCTCCAGTTTCAGGGATAGTAACGCCTAATTCCTTAAGCACATCAAGTGTAAGGTCATATTTGTCGTCAAAGTACACAACCGATGCATCTGCAGTTAGTACTTGAGTATAACTACCTGCTTTAGCAACTTTATCTAAAGCTTGTCCTATTTTGGTATAAACCGGGCGCATTTTATCATCGCGCTTGATACCAATAAGTTTATTACCGTTTTGTTGAAACTTAGCAATATCGTTTTCTGTATCTACTAATTCTTGTTGCTTAGTTTGTTTTTGTGCATCAGTAAAAGAAGCTTCCCCTGCTTTATAAGCTTCAATTTTAGCTTTATAGTCTGTAACTTTCTTTTGAAGATCGGTGTCCAGTGTTTTGCTATATGCTTCTACTTCTTTTTGAACAGTTTCTAATTCAGGCATTAGTGAAACAATATAATCTACATTAATGGTTCCAACTTTTGTTTGTGAAAAACCTGTAATACAGATAAAAAGAAAAATAATGTTTAAATATTTCATGGTTATATTTTGTTTGGCGTAAAATTACATAAATTCTCTTAAATGACTATAAAAAGGATATGGTGTTACAATTAAGACATTGTTTTATGATTTAGAATTATAAAGCTGTCCTCTATTGGGTTTTAAACGTTCTCGTATAAAATCCATTTTGTCTTTTGGGGTTATTAAAAAAGCCGTGCAGTGCATTGGGTTTATTTGTTCCGTATCGCAAGTAGTATTCTCCAAAGATTCTGTGGTTGTAAATTCTTTAAGGTGTTTAGCATGATGTTCGGCTATTTTGATAGCATTTGGGCCTCGAAAGTCCCATATTAGTTTAACTTGTTCCATTAATTTTTTGTAGCTACTGAAATATCTTTTTCTGCAAAATTTTTAAAGTCTTGCATGTATTTTTTAGATTGTTTTTTAAAAACTCTCGGCATAAGCCAAGCCATTAGCTTCATTCCGAAGCCTGAAAAATGAAACTCACTTTCCGAGATCCATTTAGTATGGTTCTTATCTATTTCTTCAAAATAATTTTTTTGAATATTATGCACGCCCTTAGCATCATAAGTAGCGTGAAATTCATGTGGAAAATTTCGGTTTAAAATGGTTTCGATTAATGCCATATCTCGTTTTCCCATTTTGTATTCTAATTTCATTTTAGCTCCTTCTTGGCCAGGTGTTCCTTCAAGTGTTTCATAATGTATAAGTCCTTTTTGCCAATGTTTTAGGTTTTGGGGATTATCCATTTTCTCGATAACCTTTTCACGGGGAAGATTAATTATAACTTCAACAGTATAGTTCATAATCTTTGAAATTTATTACTAAAATACGCAATTTTCACAAAAATTAAACAAAATATATACACTATCGGGTTTTGTAAAAACGTTTAATGTCCGTGCTTGTTTAACAGTACTTTTTTATACTTTTGCGACACTTCATAAAAAATAAACTAAAATAACTGTAAAAATGAATAAATATTCCATAGTGTTGCTTTTGATGGTAATGGTTTCAGCCATTGCTTTAGGTCAAGACAAAAAGGAGGTTTTGTTGACCATTGACGGATCTCCAGTTTATGTTTCAGAATTTAAGCGGGTTTATAACAAAAATTTAGACTTGGTGCAGGATGAATCGCAAAAAAGCGTAGATGGATATTTAGACCTTTTTATTGATTATAAGTTGAAAGCGACCGAAGCTTATGCTCAAAAATTGGACGAAACACGTTCGTATAGAAAGGAATTCAGGAAATATCAAGAACAGCTTTCTAGGAACTATATTTTTGAAAACAAAGTGACTGAAGATCTAGCTCGCGAAGCTTATGAGCGCGGTAAAGATATGATTAGTGCCGACCATATTTTAATATTAGTTGGGTATGATGCTGTGCCGCAAGACACCTTGAAAGCTTACAATAAAATAAAGAATATTCGAGTAAAAGCAGTTAATGGCGAGGATTTTTCGACATTAGCAAAACAATATTCAGAGGAGCCAGGCGCTAAAGAAACTGCTGGTAAGTTGGGTTATTTTTCAGTATTTTCTATGGTTTATCCTTTTGAAACTGGAGCATATAATACTAAAGAAGGGGGCATTTCTAATATTATTCGTACGCAGTATGGCTACCATATTATCAAAGTGGTAGATCGTCGTGAGCGCGAACCAAAAAGAGGTGTTTCACACATTATGATTTCGGATAATGCTGGAGCTCGAACTTTCGATCCTGAAGAGCGCATTAACGAAGTTTATGCTATGCTACAACAAGGAAAATCTTTTGAAGATTTGGCGAAGCAATACTCAGACGATAAAAACTCTGCTGTAAAAGGAGGAGAACTAACTCCATTTGCAAAAGGGGATTTAAAATCTAAAGCTTTTGAAGAAGAGGCATATAAGCTAAAGAATCTAGGCGAGGTTTCAAAACCTATAAAAAGTGAATTTGGCTGGCATATAATTCGGTTAGACACAATACAAGACAAGCCAACCTTTGAGGAAGAAAAAGAATATCTTGAAAAACGCGTTAAAGAGGGGAGCCGCTCAAAAATAGTGAGCCATGCAGTTAATAATAAGATTAAAGAAAAATACCGATTTTCACAAAAAAACGATTACAGCAAATTTTTTAATGAATTTGTAACTGATGATGTGATGAATAGAAAGTGGAAATACGATACCTTAAGTACATCGCAGGATAAAGTACTTTTTAGTATTGGGGAAAGGGACGTAATGTACAGCGATTTTGCCGAATACATAAGTGAACGCCAACGTAGAATGCAGCTTTCAAAAACCAAGTATAAGATTATTCACGACATGTATGATGAATTTGAAACACAAGCTTTAAAAGATTACTTCCGTTATAAATTGGAAGATGAGAACGAGCAATATGCAACGGTAATAAGTGAATATCGGGATGGTTTATTAATTTTCGATCTCATGGAAAGAAATGTATGGAACAAAGCCAAAAGTGACTCTGTAGGACTTCAGAAATTTTATAATGATCATAAAAAAGATTATAAATGGGACAAAAGGTATGAGGCGGAAATCATTTCAGCAACCAATGAAAAAACAGCCCAAGAAGCTTCTAAGCTTTTCAAAAAAGGAAAAACAGGCGAAGAAATAAAAGCCCAATTAAATAAAGACAATACAGTAAATGTTATTCTTACCACTGGTATTTTTGAAAAAGAGGAACGCGAGTTGCCAAAAGGCTTTAAAGGAAAAAAGGGAGTATCAGATATATACAACCAGAACGATTCATATATTGTAATTAATGTAAATGCTGTTCTTCCTGCAGGCACTAAACCTTTAGATAAGGCGAAAGGAAGTGTTTTAAGCGATTACCAAAACTATCTTGAAAAAAAATGGATAGAGAGTCTTCACAAAAAGTATAATGTAATCGTCAACAAAAAGGCACTAAATAAAGTTAAAGAAGCGTTACAGGGTTAATGAAGAAAGCCGGAATACTTGTGTTATTATTGTTAATTGCGGTATCATGCGATTATTTTAAAAAGGATACCGAGCAAATCCCTATTGCCCGTGTTAACGATAGTTACTTATATCAAGAAGATATTGAAAGTATACTACCTAAAAATGCAACACCGCAAGATAGTTCGGTGTTAGTAAACAATTTTATTAATCGTTGGGCAACACAACAGTTGTTAATAGATCAAGCAAAAATAAACTTATCTCAAGAAAATTTAGATAACTACCAAGAGCTAGTCAACGATTATAAAAATGAACTATATGCTGAAGCCTATAAAAATACAATCGTGGCACAACAATTGGACAGTACTATCACTGAAAATGAATTGACAAATTTTTACACCCAAAACAAAGATAATTTTATATTGAATGACGAGCTTATAAAAGTCCGTTACATTGTACTTTCAAAAGATTTTACAAACTCCAATAGTGTTGTTGAAAAATTTAGAAGATTTACAGCCGAGGATAAGAAAGATTTAGAAGATAGAAGCATACAATTTACAAACTATAATTTCAATGATTCTACTTGGGTGAAAAAAGATGCTTTACTGCAAACATTTCCAGCACTTAAAGATAAGGAGTCTGAATTGTTAAAAAAATCAAATTTCACACAAGTACAAGATTCATTAGGGGTATATTTGGTCAAAATTGAAGACGTTCTTAAAACAAACGATGTAGCCCCACTTTCTTATGTTTCTCCAACGATAGAACAAATAATACTGAACAAAAGAAAGCTAGAATTAATAAAAAAACTAGAAAAAGATATAACAAAAGATGCACTTAAAAATAAAAACTTTGAAACGTATGAAAAGCGTTAATGTATTGACGGCAATATTCTTGTTATTAGCAAATTTTGCAATAGCACAAGAAGTAGTTACTGTGGACAGTACAGGTGTTGTAAAAGGCAAAGCTGAAGACTCTATAAAGGTAACAACAAAAAAAGCTGATTCCTTAAAGCCTTTTAAACGTTTTAAAGCAGAAGGAGTAAGTTCTGTGGTGGGCGAGTATGTAATTTTAGATAGCGATATAGATAAAGGCTATCTAGAAATGCAACAACAAGGACTTGATATAAAAGACATAACCCGTTGTGAATTGGTAGGTAAGTTAATGGAAGATAAGCTGTATGCTCATCACGCCAAAGTTGATAGTGTAGTAGTTGCAGATGCTCAAATTAACGACCAGATTACTCAGCAAATGGACTATATGATTAGTGAGTTGGGTAGTGAAGAAAAAGTAGTGGAATACTACCGAAAAGATAATATGGGGCAATTACGTCAAGAATTATTTGAAGTGAATAAAACCATTGCCCTAGCTCAAGAAATGCAACGTAAAATTATCGAAGATGTTGAAGTAACACCAGAAGAAGTTCGAGAGTTTTTCTTTTCCATTCCAGAAGAAGATCGGCCTGTTTTTGGTGCCGAAGTAGAAGTTGCACAAATTGTAATAGAGCCTGAAATCACCGAAAAAGCCAAACAAGATGTAATTAACAGGCTTAATGAAATTCGCCGAGATATTGTTGAAAATGGATCAAGCTTTGCAACAAAGGCTGTTTTATATTCAAAAGATCCAGGATCGAGTTCAAAAGGAGGATTATATAAAGGAATTAAAAAGAATTCGCCTCTTGCTAAAGAATTTATTGATACCGCTTTTTCTCTTCAAGAAGGGGAAGTAAGCGAACCTTTTGAAACAGAGTTCGGGTTTCATATTTTAATGATAGATAAAGTTAAAGGTCAGGAATTAGATGTACGCCATATACTAATGGTACCAGATGTCTCAAGTGCAACTGTAGATAAAGCAAGAGCTAAAATTGATAGTGTACGTACCAAAGTGGTAAACGGAGAACTCTCTTTTGCCGATGCCGCTATGAAATATTCTGATGAAAAAGAAACCCGTTTTAGTGGAGGGCAATTGGTAAACCCTGTATCAAGCGACACTCGTTTTGAATTGACTAAAATGGATCCTGCTTTAAGTGCCCAAGTTTACAACCTAAAGGCTAATGAAATTTCAAAAGTATATTCTGATAGAGATCGATCTGGGAAAACCAAGTTTAAATTCCTTACAATAACCCGTCGATACGAAGAACATACCGCAGATTTTTCAAAAGATTACGAAAAAATTAAGGATTTAGCACTAAAGCAAAAACAAGTAAAAACCATTGAAGAATGGCAAAATGAAAAAATTGACGAAACTTACGTTAAGGTGAACGAAGATTATGAAGATTGTGAATTTGCAAGCAACTGGTTGAAGAAGTAGTTTTCAGTAAGTAGTTTTCAGTAAGTAGTAAGTAGTAATAAGCAGTAAGCAGTAAGAAGTGAACCTAAAACGAATAAATAACTAGACCAATATGTCAGACGTAGCAGCAGTAAAACAACTCGTAACTAAATACAACGCATTGCGTGCCGAAATAAGTAAGGTAATCGTTGGGCAAGACGAAGTTGTAGAACAAGTATTACTGTCTGTTTTTTCTGGAGGTCATGCACTGTTAATTGGTGTTCCCGGGTTGGCAAAAACATTATTGGTTAACACGGTTGCACAAACTTTAGGGTTACAATTTAAACGTATTCAATTTACGCCAGATTTAATGCCGAGTGATATTTTAGGTTCTGAAATTTTAGATAAAGACCGAAACTTTAAATTTATAAAAGGTCCAATTTTCGCCAACATCATCTTGGCCGATGAGATAAACCGTACGCCGCCCAAAACCCAGGCCGCTTTATTGGAAGCCATGCAGGAACGTGCGGTGACAATTGCAGGACAACACTATAAGTTAGATTTACCTTATTTTGTATTGGCAACCCAAAACCCAATTGAGCAGGAGGGAACCTACCCATTGCCCGAAGCACAGTTAGACCGTTTTATGTTTGCCGTAAATTTAGATTACCCTTCTTTTTCTGAAGAAGTTGAGGTGGTTAAATCCACTACAGCTGGGGTGCAAAATGAAGTTAATTCGTTATTCACTGCGGAAGAGATTATCGAGTATCAACAACTCATCAGAAAAATACCGGTTGCTGATAATGTAATTGAATATGCAGTAACGCTTGTTGGAAAAACACGTCCTGACAGTCAAGTAGCACCTGAAATCGTAAAAAACTACATTGATTGGGGAGCTGGGCCACGAGCTTCACAGAACTTGATTTTAGCTGCAAAAGCCAATGCAGCATTACACGGAAAGTTTTCTCCAGACATTGAAGATGTTCAAAAAGTAGCCACCGGAATTCTACGTCACCGGCTAATTAAAAACTATAAAGCGGAAGCTGAAGGGCTGACCATCGAAAAAATCATTACAAGCCTGTTTTAATGGACCTTAAAAAGTTTACACTTCCTATTATTTTATTTGTAATAGGAATGGTTTTAATCACCTTGGGCGCTATTGTTACCATGCTCCATTGGGATTTAGGCTTTATAGACGCCACAATTTTTATAGCAGTAGGGTCTGTTATTGAGGTTGCGGCTTCAATTATTGCAATCGTCAAGCTGGTTTTAATGTATAAAAAGTGATTTTTTTATTTTATTTGTACTTATTAGTTGAGCTTAGAAAATGAAAAAAAAATAATAAGCAAACTGAGAAAGAAAGCAATAAAAATTGGTTTTATAGAACTTTAGATATAATTGCATTTTTATTTTTTCACAGCAAGTAGTTAATTTTAGTATCTGTTATTTGATAATAACCCAAAACTCACAACCGTCCCTCCCCTTATTTAGAATCAAACTTTTTTAGTGCATTTTCACCTCTTTTCAACCACTTCAAAACCAAAGCATTTACAAATTCATAATTTTGCATATCAAAAATTATGTAATTGATAAATATTTATATCAAAAACTATAATTCTTTGTAAAATAAGCAGTGTTTAACGCAGTTCGTTAAACATTTTTAAATTATAATGAAATTTTGTAATTTCGCAGGACTTCAAAAAATCAAAAAAATAAAACTATGGCATTTGACATTGACATGATAAAAAAGGTATATTCCCAAATGGCAGAACGCGTGGATAAAGCACGCGAGATTGTCGGGAAACCTTTAACCCTTTCTGAAAAAATACTATATAGCCACCTTTGGGATGGCAAACCTTCTGAAGCCTTTGAGCGTGGAAAAGACTACGTTGAATTTTCACCAGACCGTATTGCGTGTCAAGATGCTACCGCACAAATGGCATTGCTTCAGTTTATGCAAGCAGGGAAAGATAAAGTTGCCGTACCTACAACAGTACACTGTGACCATTTAATACAAGCAAAACAAGGTGCTGAAAAAGATTTGATAAGTGCCAACAAAAGCAGTCACGAGGTTTTTGACTTTTTAGAATCTGTTTCCAATAAATATGGAATTGGTTTCTGGAAACCCGGAGCTGGTATTATTCACCAAGTGGTATTGGAAAATTATGCATTTCCAGGCGGAATGATGATAGGTACCGATTCACATACAGTAAATGCTGGCGGTTTGGGTATGGTTGCGATTGGTGTTGGTGGTGCAGATGCAGTAGATGTGATGGCCGGAATGCCTTGGGAACTTAAATTTCCGAAGTTAATAGGAGTGAAGCTTACAGGCGAATTAAGCGGCTGGACGGCTTCAAAAGATGTGATTCTTAAAGTAGCTGGTATTTTGACCGTAAAAGGTGGGACAGGTGCTATCGTTGAATATTTTGGACCTGGAGCTAAAAACCTTTCTTGTACTGGAAAAGGAACCATTTGTAATATGGGTGCCGAAATTGGTGCAACCACTTCTACATTTGGATATGACGATTCTATGGAACGCTTCCTTAGAGCGACTGAACGTGAAGATATTGCTGATGAAGCAAACAAAGTAAGAGAACACTTAACAGGAGATGACGAAGTTTATGCTAACCCTGAGCAGTATTTTGACGAAGTAATCGAAATTGACCTTTCTGAATTGCGTCCGCATTTAAACGGTCCTTTTACGCCAGATTTAGCGACACCAGTAGGCGAGTTAGGAGAAAAAGCAAAGAAAAACGATTGGCCAATTAAAGTAGATTGGGGATTAATCGGTTCGTGTACCAACTCTTCTTATGAAGATTTAACACGAGCGGCTTCTATTGCACAACAAGCAATCGATAAAAAGCTAAAACCTAAAAGTGATTTTGGTATCAACCCAGGAAGTGAGCAAATACGTTTTACCGCTGAGCGTGACGGACTTTTAAATGTTTTTGAAGATTTAGGAGCTACCGTATTTACCAATGCCTGTGGGCCTTGTATTGGTCAATGGGACCGTAGTGATCGCAAAGGCGAAGAAAAAAACACCATTGTACACTCATTTAACCGAAACTTCTCAAAACGTGCCGATGGAAACCCAAATACACACGCTTTTGTAGGTTCTCCAGAAATGGTAGCTGCCATAGCAATTTCAGGTCGTTTGGATTTTGACCCAATGAACGATACCTTGGTAAACGAAGATGGACAAGAAGTTAAACTAGATGAACCAAGAGGGATTGAATTACCACCAGAAGGTTTTGAAGTAGAAGAGAACGGTTATGTTGAGCCAATGAAAGATGGAAGTGGCGTAGAAATTAAAGTAGCTAAAGATAGTGAGCGTCTTCAATTGTTAACACCATTCGAGCCTATTCAAGATTCTGAAATGCAAGGGATGAAGTTGTTGATCAAGGCATTCGGAAAATGTACCACCGACCATATTTCAATGGCTGGTCCTTGGTTGCGTTACAGAGGTCACTTAGATAATATCTCTAACAACTGTTTAATTGGTGCCATAAACGCCTATAACAAAAAGACAAACTTTGTTAAAAACCAAATAGATGGTGAATATGGCGGCGTACCAGATGTACAACGTGAATATAAAGCCAAAGGAATTAAAACCATTGTAGTGGGAGACCATAATTACGGCGAAGGTTCTTCTCGTGAGCACGCAGCTATGGAGCCACGCTTTTTAGGCGTTGCAGCTGTATTGGTAAAATCGTTTGCACGTATCCACGAAACAAACTTGAAGAAACAAGGGATGTTAGGATTAACATTTGCTAATGAAGCAGATTACGATCTAATTCAAGAAGATGATACGTTTAACTTTATAGATATAGTAGACTTTGCTCCAAATAAACCACTTACTATAGAAATAGTACATAAAGACGGAAGCAAAGACACCATAAAAGCGAATCATACGTATAATGATGCGCAAATAAGCTGGTACCGTGAAGGTTCTGCTCTTAATTTGATTAAAAAGCAAAACGCTTAAAAAATTTCAGTAGTTTCTGAATTAATAAACTTTTAAAAACCTGCCAAATACTAGTTTTGGCGGGTTTTTTGTTATAACAGTCGAAGAAAATGAACGTGATATGAAGCAATTTTTAAAAAAGAATAAAGGGAATATTTTGTTCCTAGCCGTACTGGCCTTGTTGATAATTCCTCAAACAAGAACTCCTATTCAAGTTTTTGTACAACGATTAATTTCATTTAGTCCCTCTGAGACTGATGTTGAAGAGAGAAAACAACTTACAGACTATAATTGGAATTTAACCTCTTTAGAGAATAATGGAGTAGATTTTTCAGAATCGAAAGGACGTGTAATACTTATTAATTTTTGGGCTACGTGGTGTCCGCCTTGTATTGCTGAAATGCCATCGCTTCAAAATCTATATGATGAATATGGGGAACGGGTTGATTTCTACTTGGTCACTTCAGAAGAACCTGAAATTGTACAGCGTTTTATGGATAAGAAAGGCTATACATTTCCCATCTATATTCAACATACAAAAGCGCCTAAAGTCTTGTTTTCGCAGTCTTTGCCTACAACATATCTTATTTCAAAAAAAGGAGAGATAGTTATTAAAGAAACCGGTGCCGCCGATTGGGACAGCGAAAAAACGAAGGGAATTATTGATGGGTTGCTAGACAATTAATTTTAATAAACTTTCTTGTCGTTTTTATTGGCCCATTTATCAAATACTTTAACAGCTTCATTTCGAAGCATACGGACAAAGGCTATCTCTCGATTCTCTATTTCTTTATCAATTTCATCATAGATAAATTGATCGTCAAAATTAATTTCAGCTGCATCCTCTCTATTACAAGCGTAGAACACTTTTTTGGGACGAGCCCAATAGATTGCGCCCAAACACATAGGGCAGGGTTCACATGAGGTATAAAGAATGCAATCTGTTAATTGAAAGCTTTCTAATTTTTCGCATGCTTTTCTAATGGCCACCACTTCGGCGTGAGCAGTAGGATCGTTAGTGGAAGTAACGTTATTGTGGCCTTCGGCAATAATTTTACCGTCCTTTACAACCACAGCTCCAAAGGGTCCACCAGCGTTTGTATCCATTCCTTTTTCGGCTAAGGCAATGGCGCGTTGCATAAACCTTTTATCATCTTCTGTATAATTACTTTTGCTCATAATGTAGGTTGAAAGATATTTTGTAAAGTTATGCTTTGTTGTATTGTTTTTCAAACAATTCGGTACAAACAAAAACGGTCAATAACATTCCTAAGTTGTAAATAGTATCTTCAATTGGAATGGTTAAAAGACGAAGTCCCATATTTTCAGCATCATTATACCAAACTACTTGGTCTTCAATTCCGGTACCGGTTAAAATTCCGTTTACCAGAAAAAAAGGTATAAAGATGATAAAATAGGTAGGTAGAAAATCCATCAACCACTTTTTCCGATAATTATAAACCACACCTAATAAAATGAGGGCATAGATGAAGTTTATAAATGTATACCAGTGATCGTAATAATACCATAATAAAATTATTAAAGTACTTGCTAACAATACATAAAATATAGAAGTGAACTTTTCAGAAAAAGAAAACTTAGGAAATAATTCATGCAACGCATAATGTGTAAATATACAAGCGTAGGGAATACAAATAAAAAACAGCCATTCTTCTATGGGAAGATGAAAAATGCGGGTACCGGTTATGTAGGCGTCGTTAAATCCCCAAAAACCACTGGCAGTAAATATACTATCCCACGGTATGAAGATAGCCATCATGATGGCGACAGCTGGGAAAAAGGATCGCCATTTTTTATAAAATTGAAGTCGAGGATGAAAACTAAATAAAAAAGGAATGCTAAAGGAGCCCAAAACGAGCCATAAATAAAGGTTGTTCATGTACTACTTTTTTTTAAAAAAGCGCAAAGGAGGAAAAAGCATACCAAAACATTCTCCATCTTCTTTACCTAAATGTTTGTGGTGCATTTTATGTGCTCTACGTATTCCTTTTGCATACCAATTATTGGCATTTCGAAAAAGTTTGAACCGTTGGTGTATAAAAATATCGTGAACCATAAAATAGGCAACACCGTACGCAAAAATACCTAAACCAATGGGCAATCCAGCCCAAAAGCCATAATATTGCCAGGTTATAAAACAGCCTATACTTACAGCAGCGTAAAAGATAAAAAAGAAGTCGTTACGTTCCCACCAGCTGCTGTGATCTTTATGGTGATGATCTTTGTGCAGCTTCCATAAAAAGCCGTGCATAACATATTTATGGGTAAACCACGCCATAAACTCCATAAAACTAAAGGTGGCTAAAAAGATAAGAATCCAAAAAAATGTCATCATGACTATTTAACTAATTTTAATTGGTATTTTACATAGCTTCGTGTTAATAACCCGAATTTCTCGTAGTTAGGAACACGAATACGAGTGTTTTTTATTTCGATGGCAGGTGTTCTCTGTAACTTTTTCAAAAGTCGTTTGTAATAGCGATAGGCCATAAAAACACCAAATTTGGCCTCTGTTGGCAAAAGTAAGATTCCTTCGTACCCTTTTCTAAAATCTTCTTCAATTTCTTCGATAATTCGCTGTTTTGAATTTTCGTCTAGAGCCTTTAAATTAGTATTTGGAAAATACGTTCGGCTTAATTCTTCAAAATCTTCTTTTAAATCACGAAGAAAATTTACTTTTTGAAAAGCAGAACCTAGATGCATGGCAGATTCTTTTAATGCTTCATACTTTAGCATATCCCCTTTTACAAATACTTTCAAGCACATAAGGCCCACTACATCTGCAGAGCCATAGATATAATCTTGGTATTCGGGTTCGGTTATGTATTCTTTTTTTGAAAGATCTAATCGCATGCTTTTCATAAAAGAGTCGATTAAATGTTGTTCAATATTGTATTTGGTTACCGTGTGTTGAAATGAATTAAGAATAGGGTTTAAGCTTATATTTTCATTCAAAGCATGGTGTAAGTCTTTTTCAAATCTATTAAATAATGTTTCCTTATCATACTCATGAAAAGAGTCCACTATTTCATCGGCAAAACGGACAAAACCATAAATATTATAAATATCCTGTCTAATAGTGGGAGCCAGCATTTTTGTAGCAAGTGAAAAAGATGTACTGTACGCATTGGTTACAGATTTGCTGCAGGTTTTAGATACTATGTCGAATATTTCTTTCACGATTTTTTTATTTGTTTTTGTACTAGGCCTGCAACTAATTTTCCAGAAATTAAAGAGGGCGGAACACCAGGTCCCGGAACAGTTAATTGACCTGTAAAAAACAGATTTTTAACTTTGTTACTCTTTAAACTTGGGCGTAAAAAAGCAGTTTGCAGTAACGTATTTGCAAGCCCGTATGCATTTCCTTTATAGGAGTTGTATTCTTCAATAAAATCGTTAACACAAAAGGACTCTTTAAATATAACGTAATTTTTCACTTCTTGGTTGGTAAGATTTTCAAATCTTGTGATTATTTTTTTAAAGTATTCTTCCCTTATTTCAGGCGTGTCTTTTATTCCAGGCGCTAATGGAATTAAGAATATGCCAGCTTCTTTTCCTACCGGGGCAGCATTGTCATCTGTTTTTGAGGGGAAACTAGCGTAAAACAAAGGGTTTTCTGGCCAATCAGGTTTGTCGTAAATAGCTTTTGAGTGCGCTTCAAAATCGACATCAAAAAAAAGGGTGTGGTGATCTACATTTTTAATTTTTTTATCAAATCCTACATAAAATAGTAGAGAAGAGGGCGCAAAGGTCTTTTTGTCCCAATATGCTTCGGAGTATTGTCGGTGTTTTTTATCAAGTAATGTTTCTGTATGGTGATAATCTGCACCACTCACAATGATATCGGCGGCTATTATTTCGCCATTTATCTTTAAGCCTGACGCCGTATTACTTTTAACTAAAATTTTTTCAACTGTTTGTTCGGTTTTAATAGTAACATCTAACTCTTCAGCTAATGATTTCATTCCTTCAATAACACTGTACATTCCGTTTTTAGGATGAAAGGTGCCTAAACCGAAATCGGCATAATTCATAAAACTATAAAAAGCGGGAGTGTTGGAAGGTTTAGCTCCTAAAAATAACACAGGAAATTCTAATATGGATATCAGTTTGGGATTATTAAACTCCTTTCTAACTTCTTTACTAATGGTACTAAAAAATTGATCTATTTTTTTCATCGTAACCGGAGTTACCAACTCAAAAGGGGAGACGCCTGGTCGATACACTAAATCTTTTATGGCTACATCATAGTTGTTTTGTGCTTTGGCAATGAATTTTTTAAGTTTTTTTGAACTTCCAGGTTCTTCTTTTTCAAAAGCAGCACAAATTTTTTCGAGTGTATCTTCAATGGTTATACGTTCTTCTTTTCCGAAGTACACACTGTAAGCAGGATTTAACTTTATTAAACTATAATAGTCTGACGGTTGCTTGTTGAAATCTGAAAAAAAGCGCTCAAAAACATCTGGCATCCAGTACCAAGTTGGACCAATATCAAAGATAAAGCCCTCTTTATTTAGTTGCCTAGCTCTACCGCCAACCGTTTTATTTTTTTCGTATACGGTAACTTCATTTCCTTCAGCTGATAGATAACAAGCAGCCGCCAAAGATGAAAAGCCAGAACCAATTATTGCAATTTTTTTCATATGTTGTTTAACAAATATAGGAAATAATTAAACAAAAAATAATATTGTTTTTTGAATGTTATAATTTTTTTAAAGTTTTAAGTTGCTTTATTAAGCTTTGGTGATCTTTAATCGTAGAAATATTTGATGGTAATGTATGGGTGTCTGTTTTTTGTATTCTCCTGCCCATTAGCCAAAGTTTTTGATTTTTATGATAGCTTATTGCTTTGTTATATTCATTAATATATTCTTGAATAGTTCTTTTTTCTGGCTTTACAGTAAAATAGGATAAGAATATTATTTTTTTATGGTGCTTTAAAACATGTTCTAAGTTTTGCAGCGGAATATTTGTACCTAAATAGATGGTGTTAAAGCCAGCTTTCAAAATTTCATAGTGTGCAAAAAGCAATCCAATTTCGTGAATTTCATTATACGGGAGGTATAAACAAAAAGTTGGAAGTTCTCTAGAAGCTTCTTTTTTCTGAAGCGCTTCAATATTGATTATTATTTTTTGTTTAATTAATTCTGAAATAAAATGTTCGTGGGCGGGGTCTATAGTACCAGTATGCCATAGCGTTCCTAATTCATTTAAAAGCGGGATGAAAACATCAAAAAACAAGGCTCTAAAATCCTTTGTTTTCTCTAATTTGAAAAGTGTATTTGAAAAAAGAGGGTGATTAAACTCAAACATAGCTGTTTTAAGTATAGTAATGGCGTGCTCTTCTCTGTTTTTAGGTATACTACTTTCTATTTCATTAATAATTTCACTTTCAGTTAATGCTGCTATTTTAGAAATTTTAAAGCCAGTATTGTATAAAAAAGCAATATTGAGAAGCTTCTTTAAATTACTTACAGAATACTCGCGTATGTTTGTATTGGTTCTCTCAGGTTCAAGGAGGTTGTATCTTTTTTCCCATATACGAATGGTGTGCGCTTTAATACCACTAAGGTTTTCAAGGTCTTTAATACTAAACTTTGTTTCTACAGACATTGTAAAAAATGAAAATTACAATGTCCAAAATACTAAAAAGAAAAAGAAACTAGATATTTTTGTTTAGTTTAATTAAATATATGATAAACAATTAATAAAGAGGTGAATAGGTTTTAATTGTAGTGAAAAGTGCCCAGGATGGGAGTCGAACCCACACGCCCTAAAGGACACATGGCCCTCAACCATGCCTGTCTACCAGTTCCAGCACCTGGGCTTAAATATAAAGAGATGCTTTTTTAACGAGTGCAAATATAGATATTTTGAGAACAGACATTTTACTTTTTATAAAATTTATTGCTGCCTCTCTCTTTTAAATTTCTAAATAGGGTTGAAGATGGCGTAAAAAAATACAACACTGTTACTAATTAATATTTCACATACTGCTGTGTGAAAACTCTAATACAATTCTAACCTCTAAAGTAAAAAGCTGTTCTTTCAAAAATGTATCTTTGTGATTTTAAAACATATAAAGAAACTAGCATCAACAAGCAAATATTAGTCATAGAGGATGAGCCCAATGTAGCGGCATTTATAAGTCAAGGTTTGCAAGAATCTGGATATAAAGTATTTGTGGCTTATGATGGACTACAAGGCTTAGAATTATTACAGCAAAAAAATATAGATTTAGTTGTTTTAGATATTATTTTACCCAAAATGGACGGTAGAGAAGTGGCAAAAAAAATTAGAGAGATGGGAAATGAAAGCCTTCCCATCATTATGCTTACTGCTTTAGGAACAACTGATAATATAGTAAAAGGCTTAGATGCCGGAGCGGATGATTATTTAATAAAACCCTTTAAGTTTATTGAATTGTTAGCTAGAATACGTGCCCGTACAAGAAATAAACAAGTGCTTGTAGGGTGTAGCAATTCTTTAAAATTAGCAGACTTAGAGTTAGATATGGATGCCAAGTTCGTTGAAAGAGCCGGTAGTAAAATAAAATTAACTTCTACTGAATTTAGATTATTAGAATACCTATTAATAAATAAAAACAGGGTGCTTAGCCGTGTAGATATTCTTGAAAATGTATGGGATATCAACTTTAATCTAGGTACAAATGTAGTAGATGTATATGTAAACTACCTGCGAAACAAGATAGACAAAGATTATGAAACAAAGTTAATTCACACGGTAATAGGTATGGGTTATATCCTTAAAGAAGAATAAAATATATGCGGTTAAGAACAAAAATCACCTCTGTTTTTATAGTGTTAACCAGTTTATTTTTAAGTGGAGTTTTTATTCTTATTTATTACTTTTCAAAAGAATATACTGAAAACGAGTTTTATTTACGCTTAAGCCAAAGGGCAACTATTGCAGCACAAGCTTATTTAGATGAAGATGAATTAAATGATGATATTTATAATGATATTAGAATTCGACATCTACAAACGCTACCCAATGAAGAAGAAGTTATTTACCCTGTCGATGCAGAAAAGAAAGAGCCTTTGACTGCGTTTGATAAAACCTTGCCAGAAAGTTTTTTCAAAAAAATATTTGCTAATGAATATACCGAACTAAAACAAGGCGATTATTACTATACCGGCTTGCTTTATCACGATAATGAAGGTGACTTTATAGTGGTGCTGTCTGCTACAGACTTGTATGGATTCGGAAAGCTAGAGAATTTAAGAAACATCCTCATCATTGCCTTCTTTGTAAGCATTGTATTTATTTTCGTGTTAGGTAGGTACTACGCTATGCAAGCCTTAAGTCCTATTTCTAAAATTACAGAAGAAGTTAATTCTATTCGTGCGGAAAACCTCTCCCTACGTTTGGAAACAGCCACAGGGAAAGATGAGCTTGCCGAACTGTCGCGTACATTCAATAATATGCTAGATCGGTTGCAAATATCTTTCGACCTTCAAAGCAACTTTATAAATAATGCATCGCATGAACTTCGTAATCCACTTACTGCTATATTAGGGCAAACCGAGGTAGCTTTAATTAAAGAAAGAAGCATAGAAGAGTACCACGCAATACTTAAGAATATAGATCTCGAGGCCTCACGTTTAGATTTTTTAGTAAACGGCCTTTTAAAACTAGCCAAAACTGATTTTGACTCAAAGGGATTTGTAATAGACACCATTCGGGTGGATGAATTGATTTTAAATATTAAACAAAATCTTGATGTTGCTATTCCAAATAATAAAATAAAATTAGATTTTGAAGAACTACCTGAAAAAGAAGATGCTATCACCATTTTGGGAAGTGAATCACTATTACATGTTGCTTTAAGTAATATAATAGAAAATGCGTGTAAATTTTCAGATAATAAAGTAGTGACCTTAAAAATACTTTCCGATTCCGATTATATTCTAATTACTATAAACGATGAAGGTGTAGGCATTCCAGAAGATGAATTAAAAAATATATATGTACCATTTTTTCGAGCTTCAAACGTAAGAGGTATCGAAGGTTTTGGGTTTGGTCTTCCGCTAGCCTATCGTATTATAAAAATGCATTCTGGAGAAATACGAGTGCTCTCTCAAGTAGACAAAGGAACAATAGTGAAAATTAAGCTCCTTAATAAAAACACCTACAATTCTTAAAATTCTAATCTTGTTCTAATTTCACTCTTATATGGCTCTAACCTTCAGTAACTATGTTTGCTGAAAAGTTAGAAAAAATGAGAAAAATACTTATTCCTACAGATTTCACTGTTGAATCATTACAACTTGTTGAATACGCAATTTTAAATTTTCCAAACACCAAATTGGATATCATTTTAATTGCGGGTCATAAGCTGCCAAATACTCGATGGGGCATAACCCACTTTAGTTCAAGAGAACAAATACGTAAACAATTTACAGATGAATTTGTTAAGGCCAAACAGCGCCTGCTTGTAGAACACAAGCAATCCCTAGATACAATAACTTGTGAGCTTTTTACCGGCTTGAACTCTATAGCCTTTAAAAATTTTATGGAAAAATTGGGGGCAGAAAATGCAATTATTCCAAAAGATAAAGTACTTCAATACCCCGGTGTTAAATGGTTTGACACAACAAAATTCTTAAAAAAGAATGCTACAGAGGTTGTAGAAGTTCCAGCAAAAATAGATACTGAATTATCTCAAAAAAAATATTCATTTAGCAGTCTTTTTAGTTAAAACTCACATAAAAAATAACGCATACAATTTAATATAGCTATGAAAAATTTCACAACTAAATATTTAAAATCCGATATTAAATCGGGACTAGTGGTCTTCTTGGTCGCATTACCTTTATGTTTAGGGATTGCCTTAGCCAGTGGAGCACCCTTGTTTTCTGGTATTATATCTGGTGTTGTTGCCGGTATTGTAGTAGGAGCCCTTAGTGGTTCTCAGCTTAGTGTCTCGGGGCCTGCAGCAGGGCTGTCGGCTATTGTTTTAGCAGCCATTGCAAGCTTGGGTTCTTTTGAAGCCTTCTTATTGGCCGGCCTTTTAGCAGGAGCCATGCAATTACTGTTAGGCTTTTTAAAAGCGGGTGTGCTATCTAATTACCTACCTTCTAATGTAATTGAAGGAATGCTTGCTGCCATCGGTATTATCATCATCTTATCTCAAATTCCACACGCGTTTGGATATGATGAAATGCATGAAGGCGACTTCTTTGCTATTAATGCAGCAGGAGAACATCAAATTTTTACTGCTTTGGCAGATACCATTAACTACATCCACCCTGGAGCGGTGATTGTTGTACTTGTTTCATTGGCAATCTTAATTGCCTTTTTAAAGATACCCTTTTTAAAGAGGTTAAAATCCATTCCTGGTGCTTTGGTAGCAGTATTGGCAGGGGTTGCTATTAATGAGTTTTTTAAAGCAACGGGTTCGTCATTAGTTATCAGTCAGGATCATTTGGTAAGCCTTCCAGTGCCAGAGTCTATGGATCAATTTTTAGGTCAGTTTAGCGTACCAGACTTTGCGCAAATAGCCAATGTAGATATTTGGGTGGTAGCAATTACCATTGCTGCAGTTGCAAGTATTGAAACTTTATTGTGTATTGAAGCGGCAGATAAAATGGACCCTTTAAAGCGATATACAAACACGAATAGAGAATTAAAGGCTCAAGGTGTTGGTAATATGTTAAGTTGTTTGATAGGTGGAATTCCTATAACCTCTGTAATTGTTAGGACTTCAGCAAACGTAAACTCGGGGGGTAGAACTAAAATTGCAGCAATCTCGCACGGTATATTTTTAATGGCTGCGGTACTCGCAATTCCATTTTTATTGAATTTGATTCCTTTAGCATCTCTTGCGGCTGTATTACTTGTAATTGGATATAAATTGGCAAGTCCAGCAAAATTTGTTCATATGTGGCGCAACAGTAAGAAGTTTCAGTTTATCCCATTTGTGGTGACTGTGGTTGCTATTGTAATGACCGATCTATTAATAGGTGTAGGAATTGGTCTAGCCGTAAGTATCTACTTTATTTTACGCGGAAATGTGAAGTTGGCGTATTTCTTCAAAAAAGATAAACACAAAGAAGGCGAAACCATTCATATGGAATTGGCGCAGGAAGTTTCGTTTTTAAACAAAGCAGCGATTAAACAAACTTTCGCCCATTTACCAGAAAACAGTACTCTTATTGTTGATGCTTCCAGTACCGTGTATATTGATCATGATGTGTTGAAACTTATTAAAGAGTTTGTAGATGAAGGAGCCTTGGAACGAAAAATAACAGTCGATCTCATTGGGTTTAGAAAAGAATATAAAATTGAGAACTCAACTACATATGTTACCTCTATTGTAACGGATAATGGAGACCTCATTTCACCTACAAATATTACCAATGGTAATAAAGTACCGTCTAATATATTAAAGGTAAAGGAGCTAGAGATGGTATAAATAGTGAACAAAATATACAATGCCCAATTGTATAAAAGAAGGCCGGTGGCAAACCAAAATTAGTTGGTTGGGCCATCGGTCTTTATTTTTAATGCTATGGACTATAAATGGTTTTAATGCAGATGAACCTTACGCAAATACTTCTAATTTATTCTCAGGTATTAAATATATGTAAAAAACCTTTTCTTATCTTTAAGTAGGGGTAGTCAAGGTTTGGTGTACATCTTCGAAAATTTCGACCCGATCAGCTAGTACAATTAAATTATCTTGTGCTTCTAATATAGTTGAACCATTAGGGGTTATATAACTGCCATCGCGCTTAATCATCGCTATAATTGCATTTTTAGGAAAACCCAATTGTACTATTTTTTTATCAACTGCATAACAATTCGAGCTTAATGTAAACTCTCTCATCTCGGCCTTTGGGTTTTCAGATAATAACAAATCGGTAGCAGATAGTTTTTTGGATGTTTCAGGAAGACCTACTTTCAACCATTTTGCAACAATAGAAAGGGTAGTACCTTGAAATAACACCGAGGTAACCGATATAAAAAATACGATATTAAAGATCATATTGGCTTTATCGATTCCGGCTAAAAGGGGATAGGTAGCAAATACGATTGGTACCGCCCCACGCAAGCCTACCCACGAGATATAAAACCTTCTACGCATTTTCATTTTAAAAAATATCAAGCTTAGAAAAACTCCTATAGGACGCGCAATAAAAATTAAAAATAACGAGATAAGTAGCCCAATTCCCATAAACGGAATCACTTGTTTTGGAAATACTAATAAACCTAGGGTAAGGAATAATACTATTTGCATAAGCCAAGCTAGCCCATCGTACATTTTTAATATGGTCTTTTTGTGTATTAAATCTTGGTTTCCTAAATACACTGCACAAATATAGATGGCTAAAAACCCATTCCCGCCTAGAAAATCGGTTGCTGAGAAGGTAATAAACATTAAGGCAATAACCAGCACTGGATACAGCCCTTCAAAATCAAGCTTAATTTTATTAATGATAAACTTACTGGCTTTTCCAAATACAAAGCCGCCAACACCTCCTAAAATCATTTGCTGTAAAAACATGGGGATAATAGAAAGGATACTCTGGTCTTGGTTAATGACTAAGGTTAAAAAAGCAAGTGTTAGTACATAGGCCATAGGGTCGTTACTACCACTTTCAAGCTCAAGAGTAGGACGTAAATTAGTTTTTAAGGCCAGACTTTTAGAACGTAAAATGGAGAAAACGGCTGCTGCATCGGTAGATGAAACAATGGAGCCTAAAAGCATACTTTCGTAGATAGTAAAATCGGTTAACAGCCAGACAAATGTACCTAAGGAAACGGCTGTGAGTAAAACGCCCAATGTGGATAGGGCAATTCCTTCCCTCAGTATTGGTTTTACGGCTTTCCAGTTGGTGTCTAGACCTCCAGAAAAGAGTATAAAGTTGAGTGAAACAATACCAATAAATTGAGCTGCTTTTGGATCGTCAAAACGAATACCTCCAATGCCTTCTGAACCCGCTAAAATTCCTATTGCCAAAAAGAGTAATAAAGTAGGTACCCCAAATTTATAGGAAGTTTTCCCTACAATAATACTTATAAGTAATAGGAGAGAACCTACTAATACAATATTTTCAATAGTTAAGTTCATGGGGTTGGCATTTCAGTAACAGTTCGTGCAAAGATATTATTTCTTGGGAAAGATGAGGTGGGGAATGGTAGCGTAATATTAAATTCTTATAATTTAAAAAAGTACTTATTAGTAATCACTTTTCAGCACTTAATCTACTCTGATAAGATAGATAGTCTTTTTTTTGAGGACTAGTTTTTTTGTTTACTGTTATCTTAAGATATGCTAAGACGACCAAACACAAGAATATAAATAAAAAACCCGCTCATTTGATTGAACGGGTTTTAATTTAAAAGTGACCTGACTGGGGCTCGAACCCAGGACCCTCTCCTTAAAAGGGAGATGCTCTACCAACTGAGCTATCAGGTCATTATTACTTTAAAATGTTACTTTTAAAGTGCCATTGCATTTGTTTGCCTTAGCGGGTGCAAATATACTATCATTTATTTTATCTATCCAAAAGATTTTCAATTAAATTTGAAGGAATTTTTAAAGCCTTTGAAAATCAATAAAAAACGAAAATATTTTTATGAAAATTGTACTAATTGGGTATATGGGAAGTGGTAAATCTACCTTAGGAAAAGCATTATCTGACAAATTAAACTATACTTTTAAAGATTTAGATACTGAAATTGAATTAAAAGAAGAAATAAACATTGCAACTATTTTTTCCGAGAAAGGAGAAATTTATTTCAGAAAAAAAGAAAATGAAGTATTACGAAATATCATAGCAACCCAAAACCAAATTGTACTTGCTACTGGTGGTGGTACTCCTTGTTATGGCACTGTAATGGATTATTTAAAAGAGTCTGATGATGTTGTTACGGTGTATTTAAAAACTTCTTTAGATGTGTTGACAGAGCGTCTGTATTCAGAAAAAGAAAAGCGGCCATTAATTTCGCATCTAGAGTCAAAAGAAAAACTTCAAGATTTTATTAGAAAACATCTTTTTGAGCGATTGTTTGTCTACAACAAAGCTGCTTTAGTTATTTCAGTAGATAATAAAGATGTTTCAAAAGTTGTGGAAGAATTGGTTTTAAAATTATTCTAAAATCGCCCGATCCTTGTTTTTTTCAAAAATCACTGCCACATTTTCATTAAGTGACGTTGAAAGTGAAATGCCTTTAAAGTCAGCTTTTACAGGATATTTTTTATGGTTTCTATCAACTAAAACCGCTGTTTTAAACTGTTTAAGTGGTACCTCCAGAAAATGTTTAACCCCATAAACAAGAGTAGTCCCAGAATGTAAAACATCATCTACCAATAATAAAGATTTGTTGGTGTACTCTTGTTTTGATATTGATGTTTCAATGGGATCTGTTGGTTTCTTTTTGTTGATTTTCATTTCGCATAGGATAACCTTTATAGGCGAAATTTTTTCAACTGCGGTTTTTAGTTTTTTTGCAAGCGTATAGCCGTTACTCTGTATACCGGCAATAACAACCTCTTTTTCATTTACATTAGTTTCATAGACTTGATAGGCTATTCTTTTAATCTTATGATCTATTTGCTTTTTAGTAAGGATAACAGTCTGTTCTTCCATATAAAATATTACTTTATTCAAAGATAGTAAAAGGCACGGGTATTATTCTTCTTGTGTATCGGTAAAATCCTCTAAATCCCTACGGTCTTTTTTTGTAGGTCTGCCGGTTCCTTTTTTCCGATAATATTTTTTGGCATATTGTAACATTTCTTGGCCTTCAAAAGCTTCTTTTGGAGTTATATCCTTTCGATAAATATCAATTAACTTTGCACCCAATCTATTTTTAGGTAAATCCAGTACCTCGAGTTGGTAATTAATTTGGTTTTTTCGGACCCTAATTTTATCACCTGGATATACATCGCGGGCTGGCTTTACACTATCATCATTAACCTGTACGGCTCCTTTTTTACATGCTTTAGTTGCAATGCTTCGGGTTTTATAATATCGGACACACCATAAATATTTATCAACTCTCATAATACTGTTCAAAAATCTACGTTAATACGTACTGCAAAAATAACGGAAAATTGTATCTTTCCGGCCCGAAAAAAAATATGATGAGAAAAAACAATTTTATACTATTTACTGCCCTTGTAGGTGCTCTTTTACTTTTTTCCTGTAAAAAAGATGATGGTGGGGTTGATACAATACCACCACGCGACAGAGGGGAAGAGGCAATTGAAGCAGAAGCAGATATTATAACCTATTTAGAAACCCATTTTTATAACTACGAAGAATTTAATAGCCCACCAGAAGGTTTTGATTATACTATAAGATTTGATACCATAGCAGGAGATAATGCCAATAAAACTCCTTTAATGGAGCAAGTTGTTTCAAAATCTGTACAAGATCGAATAGATGAAGATGTATTCTATGATTTATATATTCTTAAAGCAAGACAAGGTGAAGGGAAATCTCCTAACTTCCCTGATTTGGCAGTAAATTCTTATACCGGAATAACAATACGAAACAACGAAGTTTTTGATGCTTCAATTTCTCCTGTAAAGTTTGATTTAACGCAAATAATAAATGGTCTGCAAGAAGCGATGATTGAATTTAATGGAGCAGATCCCGAATTAACAGAACAAAACCCAGACGGAACCATTACTTTCAAGGACTTTGGAGTTGGTGCCGCTTTTATACCAAGTGGTTTAGGTTATTTTAGTAACCCTCCCCTTGGAGCCGGTATTCAATTGTATGATCAACTTATTTTTACTTTTAAACTTTATGAAGTTGAAATTGGTGATCAAGATGAAGATGGTGTTGTTTCTACTTTAGAAGATTTAAATGACAATGGTATAGAAGAAGATGATGATACCGATGGTGATGGCGTACCAAACTATATTGATGGTGATGACGACGGTGATGGTGTACCTACCAGTGTTGAAGTAGAGCTTGATGATGATGGAAACATTATATTTATGGATAGTGATAATGATGGAATCCCTAATTATTTAGATTCTGATAGTTAACATATAAAAAACATTTATTAATAGCACCTCTCAGAAAAGCATTTTTTGAGGGGTGTTTTTTTATAACTTTATTTAACTTTACGAATAAAGCATTGATTATTAATTTTGTAGAAAATATAGGGATTCCTTTAGATTTGATTAAGCTAACTTTTATGTGTCACATTGTAATCAAGTTTTTATACAGGTTGTCTTTTAATTAAAGGGAACTCAACTTCCTTTTTTATATTTTGATGGATTGTTAATAATCATTTACTTCTTAGTAATTTTCAATTAAACTATAGTCTGTAGTTTTGCTGTTTTATTGCATTATTGTTAAGTTTGCAGCTTCAAAAATTATTTTTTTTAATTAATTTTTAGTAAAAGTTTGATTTTAATATGAAGTATATAAAATATTTGCTTGTACCTATTTTATTTTTATTTGCCTTTAGCAATTTAAACGCCCAAAGTGATACGGGATCCAATATGGAGGTAATTATTGAGCTTAGCAATCCTTCTAAAGAAATTAATGACGGTATAGCGACTATTAAAATAGAAGGAGGAAAGGCTCCTTACCAATATAAATGGAGTAATCAATCAACCTCATTAGAATCTAAAAAATCAACTAAGCTAATTGAAGGTATGCAACATTCGGTTGTAGTTACAGACGCAGCTGGAAATACTGCTTCAAAAACCTTTACAATACCCACAGAATCTATTACAGAAACGTTCAATAGCAAAGTACAGCCTGCAGTTGATTTTTTGGGAAGTATACTTTTTTGGGATCCTTTTGCTAATCTAGGAGTTTATGATCCAGTGGTTTATACAGAGTCTAAACAAATACCTATTCCCAATTGGGAAGCTACAACAGATAACACTTATCATTTAAAAAAATGGAAAGTTGCTGAAGGAGAACTTGTAAAAGAAGGTGATGAAATAGCAATATTGGAAACCAGTAATGGAGATACAATTCCAGTTTATGCTTCAGGGAATGGGAACTTAAAATATTTAGTTGCTGAAGGCAACGTAATATTCAACCCAAACAACACAACCGATGTGATAGAACAAGGGGCTCATATGTTGGCTTTAGTGCAATATGATGAACCACAACCACTACAACATCCTAATGGCGATATAAAAACAAATACCATCCCATTTATTGTTATATGGTTAATCTTAGGAAGTATCTTTTTTACATTCCGTCTTGGATTTGTAAATATTAGAGGCTTTAAGCACTCTATTGACTTGGCAAGAGGGAAGTATGACGACCCTGATGCTCCGGGTACAATTACACACTTTCAAGCAATGGCAACCGCAGTTTCTGCCACTGTTGGTCTCGGTAATATTGCTGGAGTAGCAGTAGCAATATCGTTAGGAGGAGCAGGGGCAACCTTTTGGATGTTTATGGCAGGGTTCTTTGCAATGTCATTAAAATTTGCTGAATGTACGCTGGGAGTAAAATACCGTATTATTGAAAATGGTCGGATTTTTGGAGGCCCAATGAATTATTTGCGCTACGGTCTTGAAAAAAGAAATTTAAAAGGCTTGGGTAAATTTTTAGCAGCTTTATTCGCCGTGTTAGGAGTTGTAGCTTCATTTGGAGGAGGTAATATGTTGCAGTCCAATCAAGCTTTTAAAATAGTATCGGAACAACTTCCTTTTTTAGAAGGGTACGGCTTTTGGTTTGGAGTTTTCTTTGCAGTACTAGTAGGTGTGGTTATCATTGGAGGAATTAATAGTATTGCACGCGTAACAGGAAAGGTAGTACCTTTTATGGCTATAGTTTATGTATTGGGATGTCTTATTGTGATAGGTACTCATATTGAAAATATTGGAGGCGCTTTTTCAGCAATATTTAACGGTGCTTTTTCAGCCGATGCCCTAAAGGGAGGTTTTATAGGAGTTCTTATTATCGGGTTGCAACGAGCTGCGTTTTCTAGTGAAGCTGGAGTAGGATCGGCAGCTATCGCTCACAGTGCTTCTAAAACAAATAATCCTATAGCTGATGGCTTTACTTCTTTAGTAGAACCTTTTATAGATACGATGGTAGTTTGTACTATGACCGCCTTAGTGTTAATTTTTACAGGCATGCACGAAGTGGACGGCGGCCTTGGAGGTGTAGAATTAACATCAGATGCCTTTGGAAGTGTCATCTCTTGGTTTCCAGCTGTTCTTGCCTTTGCTGTATTTTTATTTGCTTTTTCAACTATGGTCTCTTGGTCATATTACGGAATGCGTTCGTGGACGTACTTATTTGGACGTAGTAAGCAATCTGAGCTTATTTACAAAGTGATGTTTTTATTATTCGTGGTATTAGGAGCATCCGCTAGTTTAGGAGCCGTGTTAAGTTTTTCTGATATGATGATTTTAGCTATGTCTTTCCCTAATATAATAGGACTTTATATTATGTCCCCTGAAATACATGCAGATATGGTAGCTTATTGGGAAAGACTTAAAAAAGGAGAATTGTATATAAGTTCGAAATTTAAAAAGGCATAACACAAACACATATTTTTAAAAAAACCGACTTAGTAAAACAAAAAACTAGTCGGTTTTTTCTTTTACTAAAACCGGTTATACCAATTAATGTAGTGTTGGTAATATTAAAAAGGTTGTGATAGCTCTTCTCTTCTTTTATATTTAGTTTAAAAAATCCTATAGGAGTCTCTTATAAGCGCAATAGATCTTTTAATGCTATTGTTCTCTGCTTTTAATATAAAATTTGTTTTTCATTTTCTATTCTGGAAAACTTGGATAGTTTATGTAAAATGAACTATCAAAATTCATTGAGTTTTAAACATTTCAGAATATCTACTGAAATACTATCTACATTGGGGTAAAAAGTATCAACCGAGGTATTACTACCCATTTTTACTATGTAATATTTACATGTAAATAACTGATAAACAGTGTTTTTTGTTTTAAAAACACAAAAAGCAAAGCCTTGGCATAGCGATTGAAAATAGACTAGTCTTAAAAAACTAGTCAGTATAATGCTATAACATTTTCAAATTCTGAAATAAACGTATGAAAAAAATAGGATTGGTCAAAGAACCCGCATTCGAAACCCGAATTTGTTTTTTACCTAAAGAAGTTAAACAGCTAACCCAATTACTAGAAATAGGAGTTCAAGTTGAGAAAGGGCTGGGCGAAGGACTAGGGATTTCAGATACCGAATACAAAGAAGCGGGAGCAAGTTTGCAAAGTCGCGAGGATGTTTTAAATAATTCAGATTATATCCTTTCTATTAATGAGGTTACTGATCTTATGTTGGACGGAAAACAAAACGTGTTAATCGGAATTTTTAATATGTTGTTTTATCCCAAGCGAGCCGAAAAATATTTGGATAAAAACACCACCGTTTATAGTTTAGATTTATTACCTCGAACCACCTTGGCGCAGTCTATGGATGTGTTGTCTTCTATGGCTTCCATTGCAGGCTACAAAGCGGTACTTAAAGCGACTTCTCATTACAACAGTTCGTTCCCAATGTTTACAACAGCAGCCGGAACCCTTAATCCAGCCAAAGTATTGGTGTTAGGAGCGGGTGTTGCCGGATTACAAGCCATTGCAACCGCCAAAAGGTTAGGTGCTATTGTTGAGGCTTTCGATGTTCGTAAATCTGCCGGCGAAGAGGTTAGGAGCCTTGGAGCCAAATTTGTAGAAGTAGAAGGTGCCGAAGAGGCGAAGGATGCTGGCGGATATGCCGTTACCCAATCTGAAGAATACCTTAAGAAACAAAAAGAATTGATTCACGAGCGCATACGCAATGCCAATATTGTTATCTGTACTGCAAACATACCGGGTAAAAAAGCGCCGTTATTGCTTGAAAAAAGATCGATTGACGCCATGAAATCTGGATCGGTAATTATAGATATGGCAGCAGAGCAAGGTGGAAATTGCGAAATGACCCAAGCCGGAGAAACCATCACCTATAATAACGTTACCATCGTTGGCAATTCGCACTTGTCAAGGGAAGTGTCGCAATCTGCTTCACAATTATTATCAACAAACTATTATAATTTCTTAAAATATTTAGTTCAATCAACCAAAGAAGACGATGTGTTGCTGGAAAAGAGCAAAGTGATTGACAATGGAACTATAACAAAACCTTTATTAACCAATAAATTTGAACTCGCATAATATGGAATTTATCCAAAACAATCTTGATATTATCTACTTTGTAATCTTTTGTATCTTCATCGGTATCGAAGTGATTGCAAACGTTCCGGCTATTCTTCACACTCCTTTAATGTCCGGGGCTAATGCAATTAGTGGCGTAATTATGGTAGGCGCCGTGATTATGATGTTTCAAGTCCCACCAACAAATTATATAACTCTCACTGTAGGCGGAATCGCCGTATTTCTAGGTGCTCTGAACATTTCGGGTGGCTTTTTTGTCACAGGAAGAATGTTAAAAATGTTCACCACCAAAAAATAATTTCAAATGAATGTATTAGTTGAAGTTGGCTATTTATTGGCCACCGTTTCTTTTTTGGGTGGGTTGAAGTTTATGAGTTCCCCAAAACACGCTAAAGCCGGTAACTTAATTGCTGCTACGGGAATGATAATTGCTGTGTTGTGTACCTTTTGGATGCTCACTACGCAGACCGTCCCTTCCATTAACCTTATTATAATAGCCGTTGCCATCTTGTTGGGTACCATAGGAGGAAAAATCATGGCTTCTAAAGTCGAAATGACAGCCATGCCACAATTGGTATCCTTGTTTAATGCAACTGGGGGTGGTTGTGCCATGCTTCTGGGTATTGTTGAAGCAAAACAAGCGAGCCTTGGTTCTTCATTTCTGGGCATGCAAATATTACTGCTTTTAGGATTAATAACGGGAGCCGTAGCAGCCTCAGGAAGTGTTATCGCCTATCGAAAACTTGCGGGAAAAACGAAAGACAACCGAAATGTTATGGTTGTTTTAGGCTCTAGAACCCTTTTATTATCATTTATTTTAATACCTGTTCTTTATTTCTTCGGAATAATACCGTTGCCTTTTGAAATAGTAGCGTACGTCATGGCATTTATTGCGTTGGTTTATGGCGTGTTGTTCGTATTGCCTATTGGTGGTGCTGATATGCCGGTAGTAATTTCATTACTAAATTCAATTACTGGTATTGCCACCGCCTTGGCAGGATTTGTCTATGGCAACAAAGCGATGATTGCCGGTGGTATATTTGTTGGTGCGGCAGGAATTTTGTTAACGTTGCTAATGTGTAGAGCGATGAACCGATCGTTGCTTAAAGTATTGGCAGGAAAGTTTAAAAAAGGAAAAGTAGCCGAAGATGCCGAAGAACAAAATATTAAAGAAACAAACGTTTCCGAAACAGCTATGCAGTTATCATTTGCCAATAAAATTGCAATAATCCCTGGATACGGTCTTGCCGTAGCGCAAGGACAACATCTTTGTGGACAATTACAACAACTTTTAGAAAAGAGAGATGCTCAAGTGGATTTTATAATCCATCCTGTTGCAGGAAGAATGCCTGGACATATGAATGTGTTATTAGCTGAAGCCAACATAGATTACGAACATTTAAAAGAAATGGACCAAGTAAATGGCGATATGGCCCATTACGATATGGTTTTGATAATTGGGGCGAACGATGTGGTAAATCCAGCTGCAGAAAACAATGAGGACAGTCCTATCTACGGAATGCCGATTGTAAAGGCATATCAAAGTAAACAAGTAGTTGTGATGAAACGAGGAATGAGCAAAGGGTATGCAGGTGTCTCAAATGATTTGTTCGGGATGGACAATTGCAACTTATTGTTTGGCGATGCGAAAGATTCTTTGCAAAACATCATTAATCAGTTGAAATTAATTTAAAAAGGAGAAGTTAGCTTCTGTATTTTTAAATAATTTAGATGATACTTAAATATTAATTTTCATAAATTTAGCGAATGTCTCATACTGAAGAAGCCCTACAAGAACGTATAAAAGAATTAACATGCTTATACGAAGTATCTTCAATTATCGTCAGTGCTAATGTTGAAGAGTTAGATGATACCTTAAAAGCGATTGCATATAGTTTAAAAAAAGCATTTCAATTTCCTAAATACACCGAAATAGCTATCGAAACATCCATAAACTCTTTTAAAACGGGAAATGTAAATGAAAACGTCGGTCTCAGCAGTGACATTAAGGTATTCAATAAACTCAATGGAAAAATAATAGCATCTTTAACCGCTGATAAAAGTACTTTTTTAAAAGAGGAACAGCAGTTGCTGGACAATGTAGCTTTAAAGATAGAAAACCTATTAGAGCGTATTGAAATTAAGCAGAATGAAGCCTCTTTAAAAAGGCAAATGGAGCGTGCAGACCGTTTGAGTATCATTGGAGAAATAACCGCAGGAATTGCTCACGAATTAAATACGCCATTAGCCAATATTTTAGGTTTTGCTGAATTGTTAAAAGATGAATTCAAAAACGAAAAAAATGTTTCGAACGATTTAGATAAAATTATTCATAACACCATATTTTCTAGAGAAGTAGTAAAAAAGCTGATGTTTTTTGCCTGCGAAATGCCTCAAGAAATGAAAAAAGTAAACATTGTACCCAATATTAGGGATGCCATTAGCTTGTTGGACGCTACCTTCCGAAAAGAAGAAGTAAAATATGTCGTGAAAATCGAAGAAGAAGAATTATGGCTGAAAGCCGATACCATTCAGCTTACACAGATTATATTCAATTTAATAATAAACGCCATTTACTTTTCGCCCAAAAACGGATTGGTGACTATTAAAGCATTTCAGACAGATACAGAAAATGTCCTTAAAATTTCCGATGAAGGTCCTGGACTTCCTGAAGAGGCAATCGAAAAAATATTTCAACCTTTTTTTAGTACAAAACCCACAGGCGATGGATCAGGACTGGGGCTTAGCGTTGTGCACGGTATCGTATTGAGCCATAAAGGAACTATTAAGGCCGAGAATAATAAAAACAAAGGTGCTACCTTTACCGTTAGGCTTTCAAAAACATAATATATGCAGTTACGCAGCGAAAACATACTTATTGTAGACGACGATATCGATATATTGGAATTGTTACAGCGTCACCTGCGTTCGTGGAATTTTCATACGTATCGAGCTGTTTCGGTAAAAGAAGCAGTCACTATTTTGCGAGATACCCGAATCGATTTGTTGATTACCGATCTGAAAATGCCTGAAATTGATGGGTTTGAACTTATTAAATTTGTTTCAGAACATTATCCAAATTTACCCAAATTGGTAGTAACTGGCTATCCCTCTATACAAGATTCGCTTAACGCAATTAAATCTGGTGTGGTGGCGTACCTCACAAAGCCCTTCACCAAAGATGAATTAAAAACGGCAGTTGATGGCACGTTACAAGCCGATACGGACAACAACCCTAAAATTTCTACCAATGAAACGGCTGTAACCAAACAAACCAACCAAGACAACGAACCGTATGGCGATATAATTGGTTCTTCGGAAAAAATAAACGATGTAATTCAAATTATCGAGCGTGTAAAGAACAATAAAGCAACTATTTTTATAAAAGGGGAGAGCGGTACCGGAAAAGAACTGGTGGCTCGCGCTATTCATTATAAAGGAAAATTTTCGAGAGCCCCTTTTATCGCTGTAAATTGCGGCGGTATTCCTGAAAACTTATTGGAGTCCGAGTTGTTTGGTTATACAAAAGGAGCTTTTACAGGAGCCGAAAAAAATCGTGACGGATTTTTTCAAGCGGCCAACGGCGGCACTATTTTCCTCGATGAAATCGGTAATGCCTCTACCGTAGTGCAATCTCGATTATTACGGGTGTTACAAGAAAAAGAAGTGACTAAAGTAGGGGCACAAAAAGCTGAAAAAATTGATGTCCGAATTATCGCTGCGACGAATAGTGACCTAAAGGAAATGATTAAAAAAGAAACCTTTAGGGAAGATTTGTTTTATAGGCTCACGGTTGTTGAAATTGACGTAGCCCCACTTCGAGAGCGCAAAAAAGACATTCCGTTATTAGTAGACAAATTTCTTTTTAAATACGGCCTGGAATATAAAGATCGCTTTGTAAAAATAACCCCAGAAGCCTTAGCTATTTTAAATCGATACGATTGGCCTGGAAACATTCGAGAGTTGGAAAATATAATACAACGAGCCATTATTATGTGCGATGGCACAATAGAGGTGGATCATCTGCCCGATTCGTTAAAGTTCAACATTGATTTCCCAGAGAAAGCACTACTACCTTTAAAAGAGATGGAAAAACGATATATACAAAAAGTGTTGAACGCGACTGAAAATAATAAAACCAAAGCTGCCGAAATTTTAGGTATTGATCGTAAAACCATCCGCCAAAAACTTTCAGAGTAATTTTACAACCGGGACAAATTTTCCAGACTGGGTAATTTTGTTCCATTTCTTCATTTTAATTTTTTATCCAAATATTGTAAAAACCCTTATATATCAAGGGTTTAAATTGTGTTTTGTGTCTCTTGACATGTAATGGCATACAGATTGTCTTTAGTATATCAAATTATAAAGATGTACTATGAAAACAAATTCATTTAATATTTGCCCCACTTGTGAGCATAAAGATACGTGTGTATTGACCGAACAAAAAAGCCAAGTATGGTCATGCAGTGAATATGACGAAGCACTATTTGAAGATGAAAATCAACCCTCGCCTGTTCCTGAAATGGAATACGAGTTGGCAACACATTAAAAACAAATTCATTTATTCAGAGAATAAAAAATAACTCAAATCTAATTTTTTAAGACGAAACCTTTTTCAGAAAAAACAAGAATGATTTAGGTATGTCTTACAATCAAATTAAAATAAAAGCTATGATAGCAACATCAGAGGTTAAAAAGCAAAAAAAGCAACCTACAAGAGGCATGATGGAAAATGTGATGGAACAGTTTCACAGTGCAGCAGATAAAATAGAATTGCACCCAAGTATTCGTAAAATACTAGGTATTACTAATAACGAAATTGTGGTACATTTTCCTGTGAAAATGGATAATGGGGATGTAGAGATATTTACAGGATACAGAGTGCAGCATAACAACGCATTGGGACCTTACAAAGGAGGCTTACGGTATCATCCTACTGTTGATATTGATGCCGCAAGAGCATTAGCTATGTGGATGACGTGGAAAACTTCGTTGGCTGGATTGCCTTATGGAGGTGGTAAAGGAGGGATTCAGTTAGATCCTAAAAAATATTCAAAAAGTGAGTTAGAACGAATTACGCGTAGATTTACTTTTGCCTTAGCAGATAACATAGGACCTGAACACGATATTCCTGCACCCGATGTAAATACCAATAGCCAAACCATGGCGTGGATGGCAGATACATATATGAGTACACGGCCACCAGCAGAACGTTCTGCCAACCAACACGTAGTAACTGGAAAACCTGCCGGAAGTGGTGGATTGGAAGGACGTGACCGTGCAACTGGATATGGTGTATTCTTAAATATTAAGTTCTGGGCACAACGGAATAATGAAGACCTTAATGGAAAACGATTTATTGTTCAAGGTTTTGGAAACGTAGGCTATTGGGCTGCACATTTTCTTGAAAAAGAAGGTGCTAAATTAGTAGCGGTTCAAGATGCTTCAGGAAGTATTCACAACTCAAAAGGAATCCATGTTGAGGATCTTAATAATTATAGTAAAGCCAACAACGGAGGTATAGGTAATTTCCCTGAAGCGGACGAAATGGATAGCAAGGATTTTTTCAGTACCGATTGTGACATCTGTATTCCTGCGGCTTTAGGCAATCAAATAACTAAAGAAAATGCGCCAGACATCAAAGCACAATTAATTGCCGAAGGAGCTAATGGACCTACCAATGTAGATGGTGAAAAAATACTGTTAGAACGAGGAGTAACCATTATACCAGACATTCTCTGTAATTCTGGAGGTGTTGTGGGTAGTTATTTTGAATGGTTACAAAACAGAAATGGAGAGTTGTGGCAATTGGATGAAGTAATGGCCAAGTTAGACAAAAAGATGAAGGAGTCTTTTAGTAAAGTATATGAATATTCTGAACGGGAATCTATGGATATGCGTACTGCTGCTTATTGCTTAGCGATACAGCGTATTGAAAAAGCTTATGTAGAGCGAGGGATTTTTCCATAATTGTCTAATTAAAAAGAAAGAGAAATGAAGTACGGAAGTATCATTATTGAAAAAAAAGAGTATGTGTATTTAAAGCGCATCATCAATATTTCTGGCTATGCCAAAGATTTTGACACGCAACAATCATTGCAAAAATTTAGTGATGAGTTGCAAAATGCCCAAATAGTGGATGAAGAAGATATGCCTAAAGAAATCATTCGTTTTTATAGCAAGGTTAAGGTTGCTTCAGAAAAAGGTTGGGAACGTACATTGCAGGTGGTAACTCCAACAGAAAGAGATTTGAAGCAAAATAAAATTTCATTTCTCACTCCAATGGGTTCAGCACTCTTCGGTTATTCCGAAGGTGATACAGTAATCTGGGACTTTCCGACAGGACAACAGGAATTAAAAATTGTTGCCGTTGCTCAAGTAGAGAGTGATAAAAGAAAAGATGTAACTGTTTAAAATAGAAACGATGGAATTAAATACTGAAATATATGAACATGACAATGATGTGGACGTTACTCATAAAATAAACACTATTGAATTAGACAACTGGGTTAACCATTTGAAATACATTGAGAAAGAAGTGAACAACCTAGTGAATATGTGTACCATAAATGAAAAACTGGAGGACAAAAATGTTCTGCAGCGATTTCAAAAAAAGAAAGTTGAAAATAACAGCCTGTTAAGAGCTTTGCTAAATTACAGTAACTCTAGGGTGGATATTGCCGAATGTGAAGACATGAACTGCGATATGACATTTATAAAGGAGCATGAAGCGTATCGGAAAAGCTATTTGTACCACTTGGATAAGTACAGGCGATTAAAAGATGAGTTTTTTGATAAAGTACAAGGAAGCTTTACATTGAAAAACTAAAAATAGTACTATCAATGCACTATTAAAACTTCAATGTGTATAAATATATTAGTGATTGAAAAACAAGGGTTTAACCTTAGGTGAAGGTCAAACCCTTGTTTTTTTTGTAGGGCTATATAATATAGATCAGCTTTTTAGCCATTCCAAGGCTTTGTCTGCTTCGTCTAAAGCAAACCCTTTCATCGTAATCCCAGGAAGGACTTTGCTTTCTATTTTAACAAGCTTATGCGCCCATTTTTTATCTGTCACGACGGCATATTTCTCTATGTTTCCAATGGCGCCAAAATCTACTTTTAGACCTTCGGTAAAGGCTTTAAAGCTATTAAAGCCATCAAAATCTTTATAGGTAGCCAAAAGGCTTATTTTACCTTTACGGTTCTTATTTTTCAGGATATTGTAAAGTGCGATCATTCCGCCTTCATCTATTTTCCCGTCTAATGTAAACGAATAAATGTTGGTCCCTTTAATGTTTTCGATGTTCATTTTTGACAAGTACTCATCTTCACTATAGGTTTTTACATCATCTTTTCTTAACCAAGTTATAGCCTCTTCGCGTTCATCAAGGTCAAAGTGTTTCATCGGTATCCCTGGTGTCAAAAAATCTCCTGCGGGCAACAAGGTCTCTATCCATTCCTTATCTGATATGATTGCATACTTCCCTATATTGTGAATAGCTTTTACTTTCATTTTTAAAGTAGAACTAAATGCTTTAAAGTCTTTAAAACTTGGAAACTCATTAATAGTGCCGAGCAATTTCATTTTTTGATGCTGTTCGGCTTTTAACTCTAAAAGCTTGTAAAAATCTTTAACGCTTTCTTTATCAATTTCCCCATCTATCGAGAATTCAAAAATATCTGTACCCTCTATTTTTTTGATTTTTATCATAGTTTTTATGTTTTAGAACATTAGTTAGATTAATAAAATTAAAGGTTACTATTTACTTCTTTTTACCCGCAAAAGGATCAATTGAAAACCCTACTTGAAAATATCCTGTTGCATCCTGTTCATTTTTATAGATGAAATCGCCTGTGGGTTCGCCCTTTTCAGTTAAACGGTTACTAATAAAGTTTTGTATTCCTCCTTGGAAGGTACCTATTAGATAATTACTGAAACGGTGTTCATAAATAATCCCAGATTTTATTTCTAGCTGGCTGTACTCAAACACTTCAGCAAAGTTTGGACTATCCACGTTCACGTAAAATCCAGTTGACCCAAATGTGCTTCCTATAGAAAAACGACCATTTTTTCCTACAGGTCTCCTGAACAATAATCGTTGGGGTAATATAAAATCTACTTCCCATTTAGAGTTTTTAAACCTATGGTTGTATGTAAAGGTTGGAAAAAATGGTATTTGTGAGGTGGGATCTATAAAAACGATAGCTCCCAATGTTATAGTAGTGCGTTTTGTTCTTTTTAAAATAAAAGAAAGCCCTGCCAATCCTTTTAGCCTTTCTAGACCTTCGTCATTACCATCTACTATTAAGGAAGCATTGTAAATAACTGGTTTTTTAAAAAGGGTTGAAAAATAGGTGGAACTTATTGCTGCTGAAAAATTATGGAAATTCACAGTACCATCTTGTTCAAATACAGTAATATCTGTGGTTTCAATATTGTCAAACTCAAACTCACTAAATTGATAGTTTAATGAACCTGTTACCCCCCATTTTCTAGTTTTATAGATAGGGATATTTACCGAAGCATTAAAATTACGTTGCGCCTTGATTTCTCCTTCTTGAAATTCTTGATCAAAGAGTTCGGAGTTAAAATCTCGACTAAGGCTTTGGTCGTATTCAAAGTTAAGTATTCGGGTGCGCGGAAATTTCTCTTTAATGCTCTGCGATGCTTTTTGTTGTAGCGAATCTGCAGGCTGCTCCGTGTTTTCTTTTTCTTGGCCAAAAACAGGCGCAAAAGCTGTGATTAAAAAAGCTATGATAAGTAGTGTCGGTTTGTTCATTTAGTTTTATTAAGAGTGTTTTTTTCGATTTTATAATATTTGTACGTAATAAAATATAATTCCTATTTCGCTTGATATCATTATAGATTCTGCGTGTTATCTTTACTTTGATTTGGGGTATTACCTACTGGTTTTAATTCTTCTTTTAGGCTTTGAAGTTGTTCTTCCTTAAAAACCATCGTTCTATGCGGAAATGGAATGGAAATACCTTCTTTATCAAAACGCTTTTTAATGCTTTCGTACAAATCGCATTTCATTTGAAAAGCGTCGGTAAAATTACTTGCCCAAGCCCAGGCGCGCAATGTAACAGCCGAATCGTTTAGTGTTATAACTCGCACAGCTACTTTCTTTTCATTATTGTATTTATCTAGCTCGCTTCGGTTATCTATTAAATTAGGGTGATCTTCACATTCCTCTCGCATAATGTGTTTTGCCAAATCGATATCACTATCGTAGGAGATTCCAATTTCTACCCATTGGCAACACATGCGGTCGCCCAAATCGTAATTAATTAGTTTTTCTTTATTGATTACCGAATTGGGAATGACAATCATTTTGTTTTCGTAGTTCCGTATAATAGTATGGCGTAGGGTAATATCGGTTACCGTTCCTACCATCGTTTCATCAAGCTTGATGATATCACCTATTTTAAAAGGTTTAAACGAAACAATAAACAAACCTCCCACAAGATTTGCTAAAGCTTCTTGTGAAGCTACCCCTGCAATAACAGCAAGAACACCAGCACCACCTAGGGCGGTAGCAGCAAAGCTACGCATGGATTCAAAAGCTATAAGGATTAATAAACCACCAATAAAATACACCCCAAAAATGGCTATGTATCTTAAAAATTTGTAACTAGTCGTATCCTGATTTGCAACTGTTTTCTCCTTGATATTTCTTAAAAACCAAGTCTGCACCACCGATGCTGCTACTAAAGTGATAACCGAAACGACACCTAAGTATAAAACTAGATAAAAGTTCTCTGTGGCAGCTTTGTGTTTTTCTTCATCAATAAATATAAATGCGAGTGCCATTATTCCTAACACAATCCAAAGTGCATTTAAGATTTTTTGAATTAAATGTATGGTCGTTGGCTCTTCTCCGTGATGCTTCTTACGGAATCTTTTTTCTAACCGATTGTGAAGTAGCTTGGTTAAAAAACGTAAAAGCAATACAATAACAACGACAGCAATTGCGAAGAGAATTGCTTCTTTATGGGTATTCCAAAACTCTATCATTTGGGGATATTTTCTTCAATATTGTAAGCATAAACTGGATTCCAGTTATATGACATTAATGTTTTCGTAAATTGTTTCTTTACGGAAGGAAGCACTTTAAAAACAATTTCCATTTCTGGCGTCTCTGCTAGAGCATCTATAAAAAGGAACACCCTTTCTAAGTCTGCTTCTGAACAATTTTCAACGATACTCACTTCGAGTTTTGGTTTTTTGCTTGCGATATAATAGAACATATTATTCTTTTAGTTAAAATATAAATGTTTAGTTCTGAAATAAAAGAACTATTATGGATAAAAAAACAGTTATTTTTTCTCCCAGTTATCTATAATTTTTTTTGCCTCCTCACTATAGTAGTCTATAAATTGAGTTAGTTCTTTTATTTTAGTATTGTAATCTTTTGTTTCAGGTGTCCTTTCCGCTAGGATAGCTTTCATAACCTTATTATATTCTCTAAATCCATCTAGATTTTTTCTAAAAGAATCCTGCCATTGATCCATTCGAGAAAAGAAATAACGTTTGCGTTCTCCCAATTTTGTTCGGTAACCAATATAGTTTATGGTCAATAAATTGTTGATGGCATTACTGGTGGCACTTTTACTTAAACAAAGAATAGCTCTAATTTCATCGAAAGTAAGCTCTTTTTGATCAATTACAGTTAACAGTGCGTTTACTCTAGCAGACGCAGGAGACAAACCAAACTGTTCTTGGATAACCCCATAGGTCTCCAACAATTCTTTTTGCTTTTCTGTTAAATTAATTTTTTCCATAATACTGGGACAAATATACTATAAACTATTTAGTTCTTTACTAAAAGAACTAAATGGTTTAAGATAACTCCGGTAGGTATTTTCAATACTCAGTATACTTCTTTTTGAATGAAATAATTTTATTTTCAAAAGTTTTGAAGCTATCATAAATTTATGTTACCATCTTACTAACCTAATGGAAATTGGCAAGAATGCTACATTAGTAATAAAGAACTATGCGATTACATCGGGTTTATTGAACGGTTCCACTTTATTAAAATATGCTAGGTTGATAAAAGTCATATTTCTTTATGAAGTTTCAATTTATATTTGAGGAAACTTAAAACCATAAAGCTATGGAAATTAATGTTCAGTATGTCAAAATGGAAGCTAGTGAAGCGTTAGATACGTACCTAACAAAAAAGCTCAATAAACTTGCCAGACAGTATGATTGGTTAATTCGTGCCGAAGTATTTTTTAAAAAAGGACAAGATAAAACAGGAATGGATTGTATTTGCGAAATAGAGCTTAGTGCCCCAGGACCTAGGATATTTGCAAGTTCGACTAATACCTATTATGAATCGGCCTTGAAGGAAACTATTCGTGACTTAAAGCGACAACTCGAAAAACGCCATTCGCTATTTACAGCAAAATAAAAACAGTAAAGAACATAATTATGAAAAAAATATTAGTACCAACCGATTTTTCAAAACACGCAGATTATGCCTTAAAAGCGGCTGCTACAATCGCAAAAAAACACAATGGAGAATTAGTTGTTGTGCATATGTTAGGTCTCAGCGAAGCGGTTGTAAATAGAGACGAATCCCGCGAAGTGATGGAAGCATTGTATTATATGAAACTAGCCGAGAAACGTTTTGATGAATATTTAGATAAAAGTTTTTTAGAAGGGATTAAAGTACAAACTACAGTACAAAATTATGAGGTTTTTACAGAACTAGGTATGCTTGCAAAAGACTTTAATTGCAACTTAATTGTTATGGGGTCTAACGGCAGCACAGGATGGAATGAAGTTTTTGTGGGTAGCAATACCGAAAAAGTAGTGCGTACTTCTGAAATTCCAGTATTGGTTATAAAAGATGATCAAGTGGATTTTAAAATAGACAAAGCGGTTTTTGCCAGTGATTTTAAAGATGAAAACTTACCTGCCTATTATAAGGCTATGAAGTTTTTTCAAGTATTTGACGCCGAAGTAAAGTTATTGTACGTGCATTTACCTGCTGAACAATTTAAAAGCACCTATGAAATTGAAGAGCGAATCGTCAATTTTTTAAGTAAAAGCAAATTGGATGATGCACATACTATCAATAATGTTGTTTTTCAAAATTCATATACAGTGGAAAGCGGCATTTTTAATTACAGTAATAAAGTTAAGGCAGATGTAATTGCAATACCTACACACGGCCGGCGCGGTCTGGCTCACTTTTTTTCCGGAAGTATTGGCGAAGATGTGGTAAACCATAGCAAAATACCAGTGATTACCTTTAAAATTTAGCCATCTGATAATCTGTGTTGATTCTTTTTGGACTAAAAAATATTCAACGCAATATCGATCATAGTATTGAAAGTGTTTTCCCGTTCTGCTGAAGAAATTTCCTTTTTTGAAACTAATGAATCTGAAATGGTCAAAATAGCCAAAGCTTGTACCTTGTATTTTGCAGCAATGGTATAAAGACCAGCAGCTTCCATTTCAACACAAAATATATTATAATTTGTCCATTGCTTGGTGATTACTTAATTCGTTTACTAGTAAATACACATAGCCAATCTTTACATATACCGTTTATAAACCATATAGTTTCGCTTCATCAAACAGTTTTTATACTAATTGCAGTAGTAGTGGCTTTTAGCTGTGTATGATCTATGCTTTGATTTAGTTTTATTAGCTATGCTGATTGATTACCTTAATAAGATCGTTTTTCTGCAAAACCCCACTTTGTCGCCACAATTGCTTTCCTTGTTTAAATAGGAGCATAGTAGGCACACCGCGCACTTGGTATTGGGCGGCCAAAGGCTGATTTTTATCTACGTCTATCTTCACTATTTTAATAGTATCGCCCAACTCATCTTTAACTTGTTTTAATATGGGAGCCAACGATTTGCATGGACCGCACCAATCGGCGTAAAAATCAATCAGTACAGGTGTTTCAGAATTAATGATGGATTTAAAATTACTTTTCATAGCTTTATATTTGTGAACTTTAAGATACCAAAATTTCCTTATCCAAACAATGGGTTTCGTTTGCTTATTCGAAGTATTGGCATTAAGCGTTCCAGGGGAATTTTTATGGAATAGCTACCTGTATAGGAAGGGCAGATGACACAATCATCAAAATAGTATTCTATATAAGTATCATTCACTACAAAATTATTTTTGTACTCAAAAAAGTCATCGACTGTAATTTCCCAACAGTCATAATACATATCGCCGGCAGTTATTTTTTCAACTAAAAGATTATTTAATATTTTCCGGAGGTCTTCTTCACTGCCTTCTACAAAGAAGTCTTCATAGGTCATAAATACAGATTGTTCTAGGTCAAAATTTATACAATCGAAAGAATAAGAAGGGTGCAAGGTTCGTCGATAAAAATTTTCTTTGTAAAACAGCATGCTTATCAGTTTGTCATTGACGCTATATATTTTATAATCAATAGTGCGCTTTTCCCGAAACCGGTTAGTGGCAACAGTGTCGCAAATAAGTTCTGCGTCTTCAAGAATCCTGGCTTCGATGGCGGTAATACCTACGTAATAATCATTGATGTATTCATTGAAGTTAGCATAACCCGCCTTTATCTTTTCATTTAATAAAGGATAGTGAAAGTCTAAGGTATATAGGTCAGCTTCTTTTTTAAAATTTTTCGCGATTATGAGTTCCTGTAGCTCAAACTTTTCATCAGGTTTTTCTTTTAATGTCTTTTGCTTTAGAATAATAGATTGTTGTTTTTTTAACTCCACGTCTTCACGGTTTGTTGGTACAGAGTCTTTTACAGTTTCAACCAAATTTTTATCAGTTTCTGTTTCAGATTCAGTTTGTTTAGGATCATTTTTACAGGCAAATACTATAAAAACTAAAAAATAAATTAATAGAATGCGCATAATTTAAACGTGTGTATTGTTTTCTTGTAGTAATATTTTCAGTTTTGCTAACATAATAAGTTCAGACTTGTTTTTGCCTGCAAAGGATGCAGCTATGGCATCTGCTGTTTTCCAAATAAGTTTTTTAATAGTTGTTGAAAACAGATTTGGGTTTTCTTTTTTGAAGTCCTTAAAATCTTCAAAACATTCATCTGGGTTCACTTGCTTGTCGTCCAGCCAATCAAAAACAATTTCTATTTGATAAGATGCATCACTGTGAAACTCATCTTCCAGAGCATCTAAATTTTTCCAGTGGGTCTTCACTAAAGTGCGTAGGGTGTCGACTTCGGCCTTTCTAATTACTTTATCGGCTGCTGCTATTGCGTAAAAAAGTTCGCCCAATTTTTGGTATAGAACTAGCTTTGGTGGTGGTTGGGTCATCATCATAATTAAATGTTTTACAGTATAAAAATACTCAATGGAAGCTGTGTATTAAATGATATAAATCAGGTTTCACATCAACAGTAAAATGTTTATTTTTGATATGTGAAAGTTTTTGAAGAAAAAAAGGGTAATATTTTTAAATTACTTTCTGAAGCTATTTCAGAGGGTATTATCATTGTAAATGAAAAACAGGAAATTGTAGCTAGTAATGGAGCAGCAAATACCATGTTTGGATATGAGGAAAATGAACTTTTAGGGCGAGATCTCAACCTATTAATCCCGAAAGATTATCATAAAAGCCATAGAGGCCATTTCGACAACTTTATCGAACACAGCGACAGGCGACAAATGGGACACGGTCGCGACTTGTATGGGCTACGAAAAGATGGCACTAAATTTCCTGTTGAAGCAGGACTCAATCCATTCCAAATTTATGAAAATGCTTATGTTATGGCATTGGTGAGTGATATCACCGTACGAAAACAACAAGAATTAGAAATAAGGGAACTTAATGCCAATTTGGAAGATAAAATTACCGAACGTACCCAAGCCTTGGAAAATACGGTGGCTCAAATGCAAGAAGAAGTAGAGAAACGACGAGCAGCCGAAAACAAACTGAAGGAGTCTTTACAGAAAGAACGGGAACTCAATGAATTGAAAACAAAGTTCCTTTCCATGGTTTCTCATGAGTTTAAAACCCCACTAAGTGGGATCCATACTTCTACCACTCTTATTGGTAAATACACAAAAGAAGAGCAACAGGATAAACGTGACAAGCATTTAAAAACAATTAAAGCAAAGGTTAAATACCTAGATAATATTTTAAACGACTTCTTATCAATTGAGCGTTTACAAACTGGGAAAACTGTTTACAAATTCAGTACCTTCCCTTTAAGCAAAGTTGTAAACGAGGTAATTTACGATGCCAATATGATGTTAAAGGATGGACAGCGCATTGAATACCCACAAAACATTGATGACATTACCTTAGAGTTTGACGAAAAAATTCTTGAATTAATACTGACCAATTTAATAAATAACGCAATTAAATATTCTTCGGAAGGGGATGTGATTGAAGTGAAAGCAAAAGCAAGTGAAAAGGAACTTACCGTTCAGGTTGCCGATGAGGGTATGGGAATTCCAGAGAAAGAGCAGAAGTATATATTTAACCGTTATTTTCGTGCCGAAAATGCTTTGCTAAACGCCGGCACAGGTATTGGACTTAATATTATTAAAAGTCACTTAGAGAACCTTGGCGGGCAGATAGTTTTTAATAGCAAAGAAGGTGAAGGGAGTACATTTATGGTAACCCTGCCAATAAAAGTTAAATAAGAAAGAATAATTTTCACAGATAAAATCATGTTATGAATACCATTCTTTTAATTGAAGACGATGCAGCCTTACGTGAAAATACTGAAGAATTATTGGAACTTTCCAATTATAACGTAATCACTGCCCCAAATGGAAAAATTGGAATAGAAAAGGCAAAAGCAGAAATTCCCAACATCATCATTTGTGATATCATGATGCCCGAAGTAGATGGATATGGTGTTCTTAAAAATCTTTCTTTGGACGATAAAACACAGCACATCCCATTTATTTTTCTTTCTGCCAAAACAGAACATAAGGAAATTAGAAAAGGAATGAACCTGGGGGCTGACGATTACCTTACCAAACCTTTTGAAGAAGAAGAACTATTGAGCGCTGTTGAAAGTCGTTTGGCCAAAGCAAACTTGCTTTCAAAAATGATGGAGGGAAAAGTATCTTCGGAAAAAGACAACGAGGATGGTGTCCGTAACCTAAACGAACTTAAAAACTTTTTTGACGACCACGGAAAAATACTCACTATTGAAAAAGGAGAGGTTATCTTTAGAGAAGGGCAATATGCCACTATGATTTACCTTATTTTAAAGGGAGTAGTTAAAACCCATAAAATGGACGACAGTGCAAAGGAACTTATTACAACTTTGTACAAAGCCGATGATTTTTTAGGATTTACTTCATTAATGGAAAGTGTACCTTATACTGAATCTGCCACTGCTGTAGAAGATGTGGAGCTGGCCGGGGTAGCCATTACCGATCTCAAGGAAATATTAGGAAAAAACAAAAATGTATCCTTAGAATTAATGAACGTATTGACCGACACCCTTTCCGATGTAAAGGAACAGCTACTACAAATGGCCTACAGTTCCGTTAGAAGAAAAACGGCACAGACCATTCTTCAATTTGCAGAAATACTCAATAAAAAACCGGAAGATGCTATCAAGATTTCTCGGTACGACCTTGCCAGTGTAGCTGGAATTGCAACCGAAAGCCTTATTCGTACCCTTTCAGGTTTTAAGAAAAAAGGGCTAATTGAAATTGAAGGGCGAAATATCCGTATTTTAGACTTGAAAGGACTAAAACAAGAAGACTAACTATTTTTTGCTCAACATGCTTTATTTTAAAAAGCTGGACATTTTTTAAAACTGACCGTTGTCATTCTTTACACAAAACCATCACAGTACTTTTGCTATAAAGTGAAATTAACGTGATGAATGTATTAATCCCGACTGATTTTTCAGATAATTCGTGGAATGCGATTGAATATGCTATTTCTTTATTAAAAGAAGTACGTGTAACGTTTCATTTATTACATATAAATAATAGACTAGGTACTGAAATGGGACCTGAAATTCAAGGAAGTGGGACATTGCTTGCTGCTCAAGATAAAATAAAAGTGGCTACTCAATTACAAGAGCTAAAAAATAAAATCCTTACGCAATATGCCTTTCATAATCATGCTTACAAGTCTACTATTGAAAACACTTCATTTATAAAAGGGGTACGTTCTCAAATTACTAAAAATGAAATAGACCTCATTATTATGGGGACTAAAGGGGCGTCGGGTATTAAAAAATATACCTTGGGTAGCAATGCAGGCGATGTAATAACAAAGGTAAAATGCCCTGTTTTGGTTATTCCTGAAAATACCCGGTTTGAAGAGCCAAAACATATTGCATTTCCTACAGATTTCAACTTACTTTATAAAGAACGGATTGTAAAAACATTAAAAAGTGTAACACAATTACATCATTCTTTTCTACATGTGGTTCACGTTAGAGGTAAAAACCTACCATTAACCGAAGCGCAGGAAAAAAATAAAATTTTCTTAAAGGATAGCTTAGAAGAAATACAGCATAGGTTTCATACTTGTAACACCTTTGATTTGGAAGAAGCCATTCAAAAATTTGTTGAAAAAAAGCAGATTAATATAATAGCCATGGTAGCTAAAAACCTCAATTTTTTTCAACGTATTTTATTTAGACCTACCGTTAAAAAAATGAGCTATCAAACTGAAGTCCCTTTTTTGGTACTTCACGAATAAAAACAAATAACGTTTACATTTTTAGTTATTCATCTTTTTCAATGGAGTGATCCTCATAGAAATCGTCAAATGTTTTATCGGTGGTATAGGTATCTGTCAATATTTTATAAATCGTATAAATTAAAAATACTTGTCCCAATGCGGTAAGATAGAATACCCAATTAAATGAAAAATTCATCAACGAAAAGATCAACACTGTCAATAATACAAACGTCGTAATGACTAACCAAGAGATGGCAGAAAGTTTCATCTTTTCTTTTAAAGATAAACATTGTTCATTAAATATATTATTAAGAATACACTAAATTTCAAATAGTTAACTGATAAATGTCATAGTATTTCAGGTTAAGTCAAGCTATCTTTGGTTCTGTTAAAAACAGTGCCAACTATGCGAAAAATAATCATCCCAACCGATTTTTCAGAAAATGCTCGTAATGCAGTACGATATGCCGTAGAACTTTTTAAGTATGATCGTTGTGAAATTACACTTCTCCATGCTTTTGCAGATGAGGTGTATGAAAACAACCTAGAGATGTCACGTTCTCTTTTTGAAGAATACAAGAAAAAAACAAAGCAAAGTGCTGAAAAGGAGCTAGAAAACCTTTTAATATTCGTAAAAGAAGCTTCTCCTAACCCGAGGCACAAATACTCAGCTAATGCGGTGTTTTCAAATTTAATAGACGCCGTGAACGAACTAGTAGAAACCGACAACAGCGATATCGTTGTGATGGGAACTCGGGGACATACCGATGACCGCGACCTTACTTTTGGGAGCAATACATTACAGGTGGTAAAATATGTAAGTTGTCCTGTACTGGCAGTGCCTTCAAAATATACAGATTGGCACCCTAAAGAAGTACTGTTTCCTACACCTTACCTTATGCCGTTTAGGCGCAGGGAAATAAAACTGTTAAGTACTATATGTGAAAAATTTAAAGCTACTATTCACCTTCTATACGTTTCAGAGTATGAAAAACTGTCGTTTCGCCAACAAGATAACAAAGCGTTTTTAAATTCTTGTATAAAAGATAATTACCGGCAGTTCCACATTAAAACAGGAAAGGACATAGTAAAAACAGTCAATTCTTTTATAAATGAAGAGGATATAGATATGCTTGTAATGATAAATCATCGCCATTCATTTTTAGAAGGTATACTGTACAGCAACACCATCGATAAAATAGGGTTGAAAGTACAAGTACCCTTTTTAATACTTCAAAATTTATCACGATAAAATTTAATTAAAAATGAAAAAAATCCTAATACCCACCGATTTTTCAAACAATGCATATGCTGCGTTGTTTTATACTGTAAAACTTTTTAGTGACGAAGAAGTACAATTTTATCTATTGCATTCATTTGCCGATAGTGTCTCTGCGCTTACAAGCCGTGTGGATATTGGTAAATCTGAAAAATTGATGGACAAACTGTACGATGAAGCCGATAAAGACGGCAAACAGCTCATTCATCATATTAACCGAGACAGTGATAACAAGTCACACAATTTTGAGTTTATTTCCACCTCCATGTCCTTGGTGCGGGGAACCAATAAACTGATTATAAAGTACGGTATCGATTTGGTTGTAATGGGAACCAAAGGGCGTACTGCTGCCGAAGATATTTTATTGGGCAGCAATACCATTCAGGTTATCAAAAACATTAAAAATGCACCTTTATTGGTAGTACCGCAGGAAATGGATTTCACAATACCTTCAGAAATTGCTTTTGCTACAGATTATAACGAAGCATTTCCAACCGTAGGGATAACTCCTATGCTAGCTTTAGCTAAAAGCTACCAATCAACTATTCATTTAGTGCACGTAGGTGAAAAAGCTACTATGGATACCCAACAGCAACAACACTTAAAACTTATTAAAAAAGCCCTTACAGACTGTAAAACAAAAATACATTGGATTTCTAAAGAAGGCAGTATAGCAAACAGTATTGATAGTTTTGTTGTTGATAAAAGCATAGATCTGCTGGTGATGGTATATCACAGATACAATGCAATTGCTCGCATATTTAGGGAAGCAGTTGTAAAGAAAATAGGGAAGACCACCTCGGTACCCTATATGGTAATACCTATAAGAGACTGATATAAATCGTGTTTAAAAACCAATATTCATTTTATAACTAAACCTTGTAAAATTATGAAAAAGAAAATTTTAATACCTACCGATTTCTCAAAAAATGCATGGAATGCAACTACTTACGCCATGAACCTTTTTAAAGGAGAACAGTGTGAATTTCATATTCTCAATACATTTTATTTGGGCGGATATTCAACCGAAAACCTCTTAATTCCTGAACCTGGCGATGCAACTTATGAGTCAATTAAAGAAGCTTCAGAAAAAAAGATGAGTAAACTAAAAATTCAACTTAGTTATCGGGATGACTCACCAGAGCATCGATTTTATTTTTACAACGAATTTGGCCCCTTGACCGAGGTTATCAAGACGATTATTGAAAAAAAGGATATTGAATTTATTGTGATGGGTACTCGTGGCGAAACAGATTCAAAAGATGTTATTTTTGGCAGCAATACTATTAATGCAATGGAAAACATACGACTTTGTCCGATTCTGGCCATTCCGGGTACTTTTTTCTTTAAAGAACCTAACGAGATTGTATTCCCTACAAGTTTTAAAACCCATTTTAAACAAAGGGAATTAAAACACTTGGTAGAAATTGCCAAGTTGACAAATGCCCCTGTACGCATACTTCACATAAAAAAAGAAGATAAACTGAGTGAAGAACAAAAGGAAAATAAAGCTTTGTTGGAAGATATCTTGGTAACAATAGAATTCAGCCATCATACATTGGATAATATTGATGTAAAAAAAGGACTCCATAGTTTTGTTCAAAGTAGGGAAAGCGAGATGATAGCCTTTATCAATAAAAAGCATACTTTTTTTGGTAGTATTTTTTCAAATCCTATGGTAAAGGATTTAGGTGTACATGCTAAGGTACCGGTATTGGCTATGCACGACATACGCTCATAGCTTTAAAATATGAAACCTGAAACAAATAGCATAGAATTGATAAAATCATCAGGAAAGCGTGTTCGGTTTTCCATTGAAAAACTAAAAGCTTCCCTTAGACATAGCGGCGCAGATACAGCAACTATTAATAAAATAACCAATACCGTGCGGGACGAGCTGTATCAGGGTATTTCTACCAAAGAAATTTACAACAGGGCTTTTGCGATGCTTAAAAAGGAAAAGCTGGAATACGCTTCAAAGTATAAATTGAAAAAAGCCATTTACGAACTGGGACCTACTGGTTTTCCCTTTGAAAAATTCATTGGTGCCCTCTATCAATATTCAGGTTATCAAGTAACAGTGGGTAAGATGTTGGAAGGAAAATGTGTGAGTCATGAGGTTGATGTAATCGCCCATAAAAAGAATCATCGCATACTGGCAGAATGTAAATTTCACAGTGAAGAGGGCCGAAATTGCGATGTAAAAATACCATTATACATTCATTCTCGGTTTCAGGACATTATAAAGTCTAGCAAAGAAAACAAAGCTATAACTAAAGAAGGATGGGTGGTTACAAATACACGTTTTACAAAAGATGCAGAACAATATGCACTATGTGCAGGCTTGAAACTATTAAGCTGGAATTACCCAACTGGAAATGGGCTAAAAGACCGTATCGATCGATTAGGGCTCTATCCAATAACGGTTTTAACTTTATTGTCTAAACGTGAAAAGCAATTTTTGTTAAGCCGTGATGTGGTTTTGTGCCGACAATTACTGAGAGATAAATTTTATTTGGATCATTTGGGTATCTCTGAAAAAAGAAAACAGCGTATTTTTTCTGAAATATCCATTCTTTGTAACAATAGTTAATCATTATGAAAACTATAACTGTTCAATTTTTGGGAGCTGCTGGCACGGTTACAGGGTCTAAGTTTTACCTGGAAACACCTGATGGCAATTTTTTAATTGATTGTGGCATGTTTCAAGGGTTGAAAGAACTACGGGAAGAAAACTGGAAGCCTTTTCCTGTAGATGCTTCAAAAATAAACTTTGTATTTTTAACTCACGGCCATTTGGATCATACTGGTTATCTGCCACGCTTATTTAAGGAAGGTTTCCGAGGAAAAATAATCGGGACACCGCCCACCTTGGCGATTACCGAAATTATCCTGCTGGATAGCGCCAAAATACATGAAGAAGAAGCCGAACGCGCCAACAAAGAGGGGTACTCTAAACACCAACCCGCCAAACCGTTTTATACTATTAAAGAAGCCGAAGCTACCTTGCGGTTGTTCAAAAATGCGGAAAAGGATATTTGGATTACCTTGACCGAACATATACAGTACCGGTTTCGGTACAATGGTCATATTATTGGTGCTACTTTTATCGAACTGGATGTGTATGGAAAGCGGTTTGTTTTTTCAGGCGATATTGGGCGCACCGAAGATGCGTTGCTGTTCCCACCCGAAAAACCAGAATGGGTTGATTACCTTTTTTTAGAAAGCACCTATGGCAATCGGTTGCACCCCGAGGAAGATGTAGAAAGCCTTTTGGTACAACTAATACAAAAAACCATTGAGGAGCGCGGTACACTCATTATCCCATCTTTTGCTGTAGAACGGTTGCAAACCTTAATGTACCTGCTATGGAGTCTGTATCAAAAAAATAAGATTCCTAACATTCCTATTTTTATTGATAGCCCTATGGGGAGTAATGTCTTATCGGTATTTGAACGTTTTCCAGAGTGGCACAAATTGACCCCTGAGCAATTTCATGCTATGAGCAACCGGATGAATGTTGTTGCTTCGTATAAAGAAACCTGGGAAACCATTGACGATCCGAGGCCAAAAGTGGTCATTGCCGGCAGCGGAATGGTTACAGGTGGACGAGTGCTCACCTATTTAAAACAGTTGATTGATCAATCAACAACCAATATCTTGTTGGTAGGGTACCAAGCCGAAGGAACCCGTGGACGCCAATTGCTAGAAGGAGCACACGAGTTAAAATTCTTCGGAAAATATTATCCCGTAAAAGCTTCTGTTCATCATGTGGAAAGCCTTTCGGCCCACGCCGACCAAAATGGATTACTGGATTGGGTAAGCGATATTAAAAACAATCCTGAAGAAGTCTTTCTTATTCACGGAGAACCTACTGCACAAGATTCACTTCGGATAAAACTGAAAGATACCTTCAATTGGAGGGCATCCCTCCCGAAACTTTATGATATTCATAATATTTGGGTTTAATCTACACGTTTCAACTACCCGCTATACCTATTTAAGTTATACAGCCAAATATAATGTGATAGAGCTTTATTTCATATGTTGGTAAGTGCTCTCTTCCGTGGGCTAATTTAAGTTGTTTTTTATTTGTATTTGTTTTGATATACCCTTCTGAATCCTGATATAGCTGACAATTGTCATAATTCAAGAACCTATCGAACGGTATCTTTGTATTGAACAAAAAAAAATAATTATGGACACTTTAAAAAATATAAAAAAGATACTAAGATACTTACTTATTTTGGTTGTTATCACACCCGTTTCTGTAGCCCAAACATATCAATTAAACAATGCTTCTTCTACCTTAAAAGTGGATGGAACTTCTAATATTCACGATTGGGAAATCATTGCAGAAAACCAACAGGGAAAACTGCTTGCCGAATTCGAAAATGAGCAACTGGTAAAAATAAAACAACTTGATTTTACAGTAAAAGCAGAAAGCCTAAAGAGCGGAAAGTCTAGAATGGATAAAAACACCTATAAGGCACTGAATACGGACAAATACAAACAAATATCTTATACGTTGACCAACGTAAATAATATTAACTGCACAACTTTAGGAAATTGTAAAGCAACCACGATGGGAGAACTTACTATTGTAGGTACTACTAAACCCATAATTATCATTTTTGATGTAAGGGTAGTAGATGACAAGATTATCCTATCTGGTAATAAGTCAATTAGAATGACCGAATATAATGTAGACCCACCCACCGCTTTACTTGGTACGATAACCACTGGTGATGAATTGAACATTATTTTTCAGTCAGTTTTCTTAAAATAATATAACACAACCCTTAACAATCTAATTCAAATTTAAAAATAGATAACATGAAAAACTCACTTAAATACTTCGGGATAGCTCTTTTAGTACTGTTTGGTTTCCAAGCTCTGGCTCAGGAAAAGCAAGCAAGGGACCTAGACAATTTTAGATATCCCGACCAAAGAGGGATTAACCAGTTTGAGGCCCCTAAAGACACAGCTACTACTTTTAATGGCGTACATGTAAGAATTGGTGGAGCATCTACAATCCAGTTTCAAGCATTAGATCACGAAAATACGGGTAACCCGGTGGATGAAAATGGTGACCCAATCTCACTTATTGAAATAGGGAACAACTTCAACTTGCCCACTGCCAATTTAGACCTAGACGTACAATTGTACGAGGGAGTAAGGATGCATTTAAGAACTTATTTATCTTCACGCCACCATCCCGAACCATATGTGAAGGGAGGCTACATTCAAATAGACAAGCTTGACTTTGTAAGCGAAGGTTTTTTAGAACCGCTAATGAATAATTTAAGGATTCGCATTGGTCATATGGAAAACAATTATGGTGATGCACATTTTAGAAGAAGTGACAATGCCCAGGCTATTTATAACCCTTTTGTAGGCAACCTTATAATGGATGCTTTTACTACCGAAGTGGGGGCCGAGGTCTATTACTTTGATGATGGTCTTATAGCAATGTTAGGGGCTACCAATGGTAAATTAAACCAAGCGGTAAATAACCCGGATGCTACAGACCCATCTTATATAGCCAAATTAGGATATGATACTCATATGAATGATAACTTACGTCTTAGGCTAACTGGCTCTGTGTACCATACCAATAAATCTGCTAATGCTTATTTGTACAGTGCAGACCGGTCAGGTTCGCGATATTACTTTGTAATGGAACCAGAAGGGGCTTCTTCTTCAGGTAATTTTAGGTCTGGCAGGTTTAATCCTAACCTTAGGAATGAGCTTACCGCGTTTATGGTAAATCCTTTTGTAAAGTACGGTGGATTCGAATTTTTCGGAACATACGAAAGAGTAACAGGAAAAGCTGCTACCGAGCTGGATGAAAGAAGCTTTAACCAATATTCCGGAGAGTTAATTTATCGTTTCGGAAACAAAGAAAATATATATGTAGGCGGTCGCTATAACCTCGTAGAAGGTGAACTGCTCGGTGGTACTGAGGTTGACATTACAAGGTTCAACCTGTCCGCTGGATGGTTTATGACCAAAAACATCCTTGCCAAAGTTGAATACGTAAATCAAGAATATGGCGGTTTTGAAGAGAGCGATATTAGAAATGGTGGTAAATTCAACGGTGCTGTTGTCGAAGCCATTATAAGTTTTTAAAAAACAGATTAAACAACCAAAGGTGGGAGAAGCTCAATTCTTTCACCTTTTTTAAATTATAATAAGTGAAAACTATATTGAAATATGCTTTGCTTTTTACCTTGACCTTAACCACAATAGTTTCGGCACAGAATAGTATGGAAAAGGAAACCATCTATATTCTCAAAAATAGCAAACTTACCATTACTGGTGATACTAATATAAATAAGTTTAGATGTGAATTTGATACAACTTATTTGGTACAGAACAAGGAAATAAACTATATCAATAATGGGGACGAGATCAATTTTAAAAATGCTGTTCTCACTTTACAAAATGAATGTTTTGACTGTGGTAGTAAAGCTATAAATAGAGACTTTCATTCACTACTAAAAAGCGAAAAATATCCCGAAATTACATTAGAACTTAACTATATAAGTTTAAATGACAAAGAGCGTGGTATTGCCCATGTAATAATAACTATCTCAGAAAAGGAAAAAGAGTATACCTTTCCCATAGATATTAGTAGCTCGTCCACAAATTGCTTTAGCGGAAAGCTAAAAATGAACATTAAGGACTTTGGCCTTGAGCCTCCAAAAAAATTGTTCGGTTTAATAATTATAAAAGAAGAAGTTGAAATAAACTTTAACCTTGCCATAGAAATATAGTTTTAAAAAGTTCTCTCACAGTAATCTTTATTAAAAGAATTATAGACAGCTTTGGGTTGGCCCCCCTTTTCAAAACTATATTCCTATTAATAGTTAGATTTTTGAAAAACTGATTGTTACCATTTTTATTTCTATAATTTGAAAATATATTTAAGGTGATATTTAAAATAAAAAATTATGAAATATACTTTTATAATATTGATGCTTATTGCCTTTACTAATTGTTCTACAAGCAAGTTGGTGAACGAATGGAAAGATTCAGAAACTGAAACCTTTTCAGCCAATAAAGTATTGGTGGTAGGTATGACGGCAGACAAACAACTACGGCGAACTTTTGAAACCGAATTGGCACAAGAGCTTGAAAAAAATGATATGATAGCTGTACGCAGTATTGATTTTTTTGAATCTTCATTCAATAATGCAAAACAATCTGAAGTAGATTTGAATATGTTAGAACAAAAATTACTTGGAAAAGGTTTCGATGCTATTTTATTGTCTAAAATTACAGGACAATACAGTAAGGTTACGGTTGTACAGGCTTATAGAAGCTTTGCAAAGCCCTATCAATCATTTCGCGATTATTACTATTCCAATCAACATATTTACCAGCGGGAACAATCGGAAAACTATAAGGTGTACACTAGTGAAACTTCCCTCTTTTGCATTTGTTTGGAAAAAGAACGAGAGTTGTTGTGGCGTGGACAAATTGATATTCCAGCACCTAATACTGCAACAAGGGGCATTTCAGATTTTATAAAAACACTAATAAAATCATTAAAAGAAGAGCAAATATTAATCAACTTAGAATAAAGTGATTATTTTTTTAATGAAAGTAAAGATTGTACCCCTCTAAGTGTGCTTGAATGTTGGTTGTAATTTTAGAACCTTCTGTAACAGAGTTCACCGTCATCAAATCTTTTATTTTATTGATTAGCGGATATAAAAAAACATGTAAGTTATCGTGCGAGGGTCCTTCCATAGTACATTTTTCTACAATATAATTTTTTTCATTATTTAGTTTAATACCCAATTCCTGAAAATCTGTTACAGCTTTAAGCTTGTTTTGATCAATTGCCTGTATCATATTTTCAATCCCTTCGGTGGTTTCTGGATTGGCTTCCCATTTAGAGCCGTTGTTTAGTGATATTTCATTCATCCAACTTTTTTCCGAAGCATTCTCAGTCTTAGGTAATGTTGAGTTCTTAATTTGTTGACTAGTTTCTATTTTTTCGTTAACTATTTGCTCGCTCTTTTGGGTTTCTTTACAACTAAAAGTTATTGCTGTAAGCGTAATGATAAAGAGTATATTTTTCATAAATATAAAGTTAATGCTAATACAAGTTTTTTGAATAGAATGAGCTATTGGTGCAGCACTAAAAGTGGAACACGCGTTTGATAACTTATTTTAGAAGTTTCCGACCCAAAAACAAAGCGCTCCAGAAAGCTTTCCCGTTCCACAAACATGGTATGTAGAGATATATTAAACAATTGCACAAAAGTATTAATTGCAATAGGGGTGGGAATACCAGTTAATGCATGGAAACTGTGTTTTTTGCCCTTAAAAGAATCTTGAAGGTTTCTATTTTCTAGCAGATTGGGATCAGCTACGGCGTCATCATCAATATCTAAAACATTAATGTGAGGTTGGTTTTGTTTCACCATTAGACTGAACAACGGTTGTAACTTCTCTTTTTTAAGAATATCTCCATGGTGTAAACTAAAAAGAATAGATTCTATTTTTTTATAGCTATAATTATCTGGAATAACAAGAACTGGACAGTCAACCTGTCGTATTACTTGGAGTGTATTACTACCAAAAAGGACTTCTTTAGCACTTGTCGCACCATTGGTTCCCATTATTATTAAATCGATGCTATATAATGAAATGGACTGGTTTATGGCATCAACAAAAGCATCGTAATCAACTTTCTCATGAAAAGTATAATCTTCACTGCTATAGTCCTTTTTAAAGGTATCTACAAAGGAGCTAAGCTCTTTTTTATTGTCCGCTAGCACAGCGTCGTACACTGAGCTCTTTGGTGATGCAGAGCGTACATCTGCAGTAACGTATTCTGAAGTTTTCTGAATGTTCAAAATATAGAACGTGCAAGTATGCCCTTTAAAAAAATCCAGCGCATATCTGATAGCATTCTTAGAGCTTTCTGAAAAATCTGTCGGAAGTAATATAGTATTCATTTTATTAAAACTTTTGGTTCCTATAAAAATAGTTTGAATCCGCTCAAGCAACAATGATATCCGTCAGCTTTCCACTTTCAAATCAGGTTGAATAAGGAATTTCGAATACTTGTTTTATTCTCTATTTTTTTAAGGTGATTGATTTCATTTTTACTAAAAAATAATAGAAGACCAAAATATCTTAAATATGATAAAAGTCATTTTATACCCTTTAGTACCTCACTACTTTTGTTATGTAAAATTTAATGATACCAATAATGAAGTGTTTATAAGTTATAAAAATGACACTCTAAGTTAGCTAAATAAAAACCATAAACCTTGAAAAATGAAATACGCAATTAAAACTCTGTTATTACTTACTGTGCTAGCCTTGATGAGCTGTGGCGGTAAAGACGAGAAAAAGGAAAAAGAACAAATTAAAATTGGACAAAGACCAAAAACAGAAAAAAAAGTAGAGAAACCTGTCTCTAATGAAGTGCCAGCCTCCAAACAAATTACGTTAGATAATAAAGGTGTGGGCCCTGTAAAAAACCTTGAACTTGGAACGAATGTAGATCAAGCTATGGCTAATGCAGGAGGAGAGTTGTTCAAAAACAAGTGTACGGCTTGCCATAAAGCAGACAGGAAATTTATTGGTCCCGCTCCAACTGGTATTTTAGAGCGCCGTTCGCCAGAATGGGTAATGAACATGATTTTAAACCCTGAAGTAATGGTAAAAGAAGACCCTGTAGCGAAAGAACTCCTAATTGAATTTAATGGATCTCCAATGGCTAATCAAGGTCTTACAGAAGATGAAGCGCGTAAAATCTTAGAGTATTTTAGAACATTGTAAAAACAACTAAACAAATAAAATTATGAAACGATCAATCAATAGTTTATTACTGCTTGCTTTAGTGGCTGGAATAGTTGCTAGTTGTAATAATAGCGAGTCTAACAAAAAAGGTGACCAAGGAGCCTTAGCTTCAGGTGCCGCAGAAAAAGTGTATGTTGCCCCCGGTGAACACGATGAATTTTATGCATTCTTTTCTGGAGGTTACAGCGGTAACTTGACTGTATATGGCTTGCCATCTGGAAGAATGTTCAAAGAAATCCCGGTATTTTCACAATTTCCCACAAACGGGTATGGGTACTCTGAAGAAACAACACCCATGTTAAATACCTCTCACGGGTTCGTGCCTTGGGACGATTTGCATCACCCAGATATTTCACAAACCAACGGAAAACTTGATGGAAGGTGGATTTTTGTTAATGGAAACAACACCCCGCGTATTGCAAGGGTTGACCTTGAAACATTTGAAACTGAAGAAATAATCGAAATCCCCAACAGTGCTGGGAACCACAGTTCGTCATTTATTACAGAAAACACCGAATATGTAGTGGCTGGTACTCGTTTTTCAGTTCCCGTTCCGCAAGAAGATATTTCTATAAAAGAGTATAAAGGAAAATTTAAAGGAGCCTTGTCTTTTTTAAGTGTAGATCAAGAAACCGGCAGAATGAACATCAAATTTCAGTTAATGATGCCTGGTTTTAATTATGACCTCTCACACCCAGGACGTGGAAAATCACACGGTTGGTTTTTCTTTACCACTTATAATACCGAAGAAGCCAATTCGCTTTTAGAGGTGAATGCTTCACAAAACGACAAAGATTTTATTGCAGCTATTAATTGGAAGAAAGTTGAAGAATATGTAAACAATGGTGGTGGTACTAAAATGCCGGCTAATTATGCACATAATGTGTATGATCATGGTACACACAACGCTACAACCACGATGAAAAAAGAAGTATTGACAATAGATCCCACAAAAGTTCCGGGGGCTGTTTTCTTTCTCCCTACACCAAAATCACCACACGGAGTTGATGTAAGCCCCGACGGAGAGTATATTATTGGAAATGGTAAACTTTCAGCAGATTTAACCATTCATTCATTCGATAAAATGATTGATGCTATTGATAATGAAAAGTTTAATGGAGAAGCCTACGGAATTCCAATTCTCAGTTTTGAAGATATTCTCGCAGGTACAGTAAAACAAGCGGGATTAGGTCCACTACATACCGAATTTGACGGAAAAGGGAATGCGTATACTACCTTCTTTATCTCTTCAGAATTGGTAAAATGGAATGTTGAAACCCGTGAAGTGATAGACAGACAGCCCAACTACTATTCAGTAGGTCACGTAATGATACCTGGGGGTAACTCTGCACACCCTTTTGGTAAGTATGCAGTTTCAATGAACAAAATTACCAAGGATAGATATTTGCCAACAGGACCAGAATTGGAACACTCTGCACAGTTATTTGACATTACAGGAGATAAAATGGAACTATTACTGGATTTCCCAACCCACGGAGAACCGCATTACGCAGCAGGTATTCCAGCTGAAATTTTAGCACCAAAATCTAAAAAGATTTATAAACTAGAAGATAACAAACACGAATATGCTGCTTTAACTTCTGGAGATACACGGGTGGAGCGTGATGGAAAAGAAGTACATATTTATATGTCGATGATACGTAGCCACTTTACTCCGGATAATATTGAAGGAATTAGGGTGGGGGATAAAGTATATTTCCATATTACCAACCATGAACAAGATTTTGATGTACCGCACGGATTTGCTATGATCGGGGCTAATAATGCCGAATTACTTATTATGCCGGGACAAACCAAAACCTTAGTCTGGGAGCCTAAACAAATAGGAGTATGGCCATTTTATTGTACTGATTTCTGTTCAGCATTACACCAAGAAATGCAAGGATACATACGTGTATCGCCAGAAAATTCAAATATAGAATTGAGTTGGTCTTTGGGAGAATAAATATATTGGTTGCGAAACATTGGTTTAGTGATTGGTAATGTTTCCAAAGACAGACGGGGGTTGTTGATTGCCCCCGTTTTGTTTTAAATAAAAAGATTAAAAAATCAACGTAAACCAAAAAAATCAAGAAAATGAAAAAAGCTGGAATCATCATGATCATTGGATCACTGCTTCTTTTAGGACTTTTCAAATTTCCTTTATGGAACATTATGTTGGGGGCTCCTCAATACCCTGAACCGCTGGGAATGAACATTCACATTACTGGAATTAAAGGAGTAAGTGAATTTGATATCCAAAACATAGACGGGCTTAATCATTACATTGGTATGCGTACCATTCCCAAAGCGGAAGATATGTGGGAGTTTGAAGTATTTCCATTGGTTATTGGAGGTATGGTAGCACTTGGAGCTTTTATAGGACTTTTGGGTTTCTTCGGAAAAGTGAACCATTGGTGGTTTATTGGTTGGTTTGGACTTATGTCGGTTTTAGGAATTATGGGAATGTACGATTTTAACCTGTGGCTTACCGATTACGGAACCAACTTAGATCCCAATGCCATTATGAAGATGACCAATCCCGATGGTACGCCAATGTCGTATAAACCACCATTATTAGGATATCAAAAAATGCTAAATTTTGACGTAGATTCTTGGCCACATATAGGAGCCTACTTAATGTTTGTAGGGATGTTGCTGACTATGATTGCCTTTTTCGTTGGAAAAAAAGAATGGAAAAAGAAAAAAAGAAGCTTCCAATCACATTAAAATTAGTAAAAATGAAATTAACACTCTCCATTTTCTTTCTTGTATTGCTCTTTACAGCCTGTGAAGTAAAGCCACAAAAAATAAATTACGGTAGCGATAATTGCCAATACTGCAATATGACTATTGTTGATAGACAGCATGCTTCTCAAATTGTAACAGAAAAAGGACGATCTTATAAATTCGATGCCATTGAATGCATGATTAATTATCATACCGAACATAGCGATCAGTCTGTTGCGATGTATTTAGTAAACGACTTCAATACCCCCGGTAAACTTATTGACGCTACAACAGCCACCTATTTAATTAGCCCTGAAATTTCGAGTCCTATGGGAGCTAATCTTTCTGCATTCAATTCAAAACAAGTTGCTCAAAAAACTCAAGCTGAATATTCTGGAAAACTTTATGACTGGGAGGTTTTGAGGCTATACTTAAAAGAGAAATATTGACCAAGTAAATTATTACTTACCACAAACTTAAAGACATATAACATGAAACAATATTTTGTTTTACTAGGTATTTTATTTTCATTTTTTGGGAGCGTTCAGGCTCAAGAAAAAATTGATTATGGTACAACCAACTGCCAGTTGTGTAACATGGTTATAAAAGATAATCGTTTTGCTTCCCAAGCTATAAAACAAAATAACCAAACGCTTTATTTTGATGCCATTGAATGTTTACTGAACTATTTAAAAGCAAACAATGAGATCGATTTTAAATCGATGTATGTTTCAGATTACGCTAATCCAGAAATTTTTATTTCGGTAACAACTGCTTTTTATTTGAAAAGCAATATTATTAAAAGCCCAATGGGCGCAAACCTGTCCGCCTTTAGTTCAAAAGAAAAGGCAGAACGTTTTAAAACTTTAGAAAAAGACGCTCTATATACTTGGCAACAACTAAATAGGGCTTTTAAAGATAAGGCTTTTGGAAATATTACCCACGACCATCATAACCACTTAAGACCAGATTCTCACGCTCCTATTGGTGTAATGGGCGATCACTTGCATCACAAAGGAGGGTTAATGGTTTCATTGCGATATATGGGTATGATGATGGATGGAAACAAAATGGCAACAGATAATATTGCTGATGTTGCTATTTTTCAAGAGTATATGGTCGCACCGCAAGAAATGTCGATGCAGATGTATATGTTGGGGGTTATGTACGCGCCCACCAATCGCCTTACACTTTCAGCCATGCAAAACCTGATAAAAAACGATATGGATTTGACCGACCAAATGACGATGAATGGAATGATCATGCAACATGATTTTTCTACCAATTCTTCAGGGTTTGGTGATTTAAAATTGAATGCACTATATGGATTATTCAGTCATGATATAAATTCATTGCACCTAAATACAGGCATTTCACTTCCGGTAGGTTCAATCAAGGAACGCGACGATACACCGATGATGGAAGATGCAAAACTGCCTTATGCAATGCAATTGGGTAGTGGAACATTTGATGTAACTGCTGGTGCCACCTATAAAGAACTATATCCTTTCTTTTCTTGGGGCTCTCAATTTTTAGCCACATTTAGAACAGGAAAAAATACAGAAGAATATCGGTTCGGGAACCACTATCAATTAAATCTTTGGGGAGCATACCGTTTGTTTGAAAACGTAAGCCTTTCAGGTAGGGCTTTGGGAACTGTCATTAGCGATATTGAAGGAGCAGATCCTCAACTAAACCCGATGATGGTAACAACTGCCGATATCGAAAACTACGGTGGCGAAAAAATAAAACTTTTTGGGGGTGTGAATGTCTCTTTTCCTCAAACTTCGGTTTTTAAAAATATAAGAATAGCTGCCGAAATGGGCGCTCCAGTTTATGAAGGTTACAACGGAATACAAATGAACGAAAACCTGTCATTTGTCATAGGACTGAAATATTCAATTTTATAATTTGCATCATATATGAATAAGCGGTTTTTACATAGTGTATTGTTTTTCCTGTTGTTTACAGCTACTTTTTTTGCGCAGACAATAGAGGTATGCACCTCATGTGAAATTTCAACAATTTCTCAAGCTGTTGAAAAAGCACAACCGCTAGATACCATTATAATTAAAAAAGACATCTATAAAGAATACAACATAGGTATTACCAAACCACTTACCATAATAGGAGAAGGTAACCCAGTAATCGACGGAGACAACAAAGGGGAGATTATTACGATTGAAAGTGATAACGTGACCATTGATGGACTTACAATCATTAATGTGGGAACCAGCTACACTACTGATTATGCTGCCATACGGGTAGTGAAAAGTGAAAATTTTCTCATTAAAAATAATACGTTGCAACGGCTTTTCTTTGGAATTTATTTGGAAAAATCCAATCACGGAAAAGTCCTGGATAATACCATCAAGGGAGATGCTATTAATGAATATAACTCAGGAAACGGCATCCAATTATGGTACTGTAACAATGTTGAGGTTACCAATAATAGAATTCGAAATGTTAGAGATGGGGTTTATCTGGAATTTTCAGACCAAATAGAGATAAAAAACAATAAAAGTACTGACAACTTACGATATGGCTTACATTTTATGTTTTCCAATCATGATACCTATACCAACAATTTATTTGAGAACAATGGGGCAGGAGTAGCGGTCATGTTTTCAAAATTCATAAAAATGTATGATAATGTTTTCAGAAAAAACTGGGGTACCGCTTCTTTTGGATTGTTGCTAAAAGAAATTAATGATTCAGAAATAAAAGGAAATGTTTTCGAAGAAAACACCGTGGGTATCAATATTGAAGGCTCTAACCGAATTGAATATTCCAACAATGATTTTAAAAGCAATGGCTGGGCCGTAAAAGTCCGTGGAGCTTGCTACGCCAACACTTTTACAAAAAATAATTTTCTTTATAATAGTTTTGATATTTCATACAATAGTAAGATAAATGATAATGTGTTTGATAAAAATTATTGGAGTAATTACACAGGCTACGATTTAAACAAAAACGGAATAGGCGATGTACCGTACCGGCCCGTAAAACTCTTCAGTTATATTGTAAACCGCACACCCGAAACCATCATTTTATTGCGCAGCTTGTTTATTGATATCATTGATTTTTCTGAAAAAGTATCCCCGGTATTCACACCGGATAACTTAATGGACAACAACCCTTTATTGAAACCTATTGACTATGATCGAGATAAATAATTTACATAAAAAATTTGGTAAGAACGAAGTACTAAAAGGCATTGACCTTACCATAGATAATGGGGGAATTTTTGCCGTTCTTGGACCTAATGGTTCGGGCAAGACTACACTGATAAAAAGTATTTTAGGGATGGTTGTTCCTAATTCAGGAATCATTAAATTGAATGGTACTTCTATTAAAAAAAGTTGGGAATACCGTAACGATATTGACTATCTACCTCAAATTGCCAACTTTCCAGGAAATTTGACCGTAAAGGAGCTTATTAAAATGATTAAGGACCTAAGGAGTAGTAAAACTGCAGATGATGAACGGCTTGTCGAATTGTTCAAGTTACAGCTATTCCTCGATAAAAAGCTGAACAATCTATCTGGTGGTACCAAGCAGAAAGTAAACTTGGTGCTTACCTTTATGTTTGATAGTCCGTTGGTCATTCTCGATGAACCAACCACAGGTCTCGATCCCATTTCGCACATTCGCTTAAAGCAGTTGATTACGGCGGAAAAAGAAAAAGGGAAAACCATTCTTATCACCTCACATATTATGAGTTTCGTAGAAGAAATTGCCGATGAAATTGTGTTTTTACTGGAAGGTAAAATCTATTTCCGTGGTAGTATTCCTCAATTGAAAACAAAGACCGAACAACCCGATTTTGAACACGCTATAGCGTCCATGTTATCTTCAAGTTATGCTTAAAATATTAAAATATAGTTTTTTCGATTTAATGCGCAGCCGTTGGAGTTACGTGTACTTTTTGTTCTATTTATTATTAGGTGTTGTGTTGCTGTTTCTCAATAATGACTTGAGCAAGGCTGTGATCACCTTAATGAACGTCATTATCGTATTAGTACCACTTATTGGAACCATATTTGGGGTAATGTATTATTACAACTCCAAAGAATTTACCGAACTCTTGCTCGCCCAGCCCGTAAAGCGAAGTTCTATTTTTTTAGGACAGTATTTTGGAGTGGCATTATCGCTATCGATGAGCTTGATAATCGGTTTGGGATTGCCTTTTGTGTTCTACGGAATTTTTAATAGCGGTGCCATTTGGGACTTTTCATTACTGCTGGTTACTGGTGCTTTTTTAACGCTTATTTTTACCGCCCTTGCTTTTGTAATTGCTTTGGCCAATGAAAACAAGATTAAAGGTTTTGGTTATGCAATTCTACTTTGGTTGTTTATGGCTGTAATCTACGATGGTATTTTTTTAATTTCGCTGGTGTATTTTGAAGACTATCCATTGGATAAATTTTCTTTGGTAGCAACCATGCTGAACCCAGTAGATTTATCGAGAGTGCTCATTTTGTTGAAGTTGGATATTTCGGTATTATTAGGATATACAGGTGCCGTGTTTCAGAAATTCTTCGGAACCAGTTTTGGTTTTATACTATCATCTTTAATGTTGACACTTTGGGTTATAGTACCTACTCTTTTTATTCAACGAATGGCAAAGCGGAAAGATTTTTAAAAAGTGTTTTGGGCATTTAATTACTGTAAGGATATACCTAATCTTACAACAAACTATAAAAATAAATAGCAATGAAAGAGCTTTTAGAAAATTCCCTTCAATCAAGTATGACATATACTGATTACAACCTTTTGTTTAAACAATTAGTAGCAAAGGTAAGAACTACCGGAGAACCTTCAGAAGAAAAAATAAAGTACACAAAGTTGAACTTAAGCCGAAGCAAGCGTTTGGACAAAACAGCTACAATTGCTGAAACTTTTCAATCACAATTTAAAAACATCTGTGAAAAGCAAACTTGGCTGGTTATTACTGAGCCTTGGTGTGGTGATGCTGCGCAAACGCTTCCGTTTCTCAATAAAATAGCTGAAACCTCCGATTATATAGATTTGAAAATCGTACTTCGTGATGAACATCCGAAATTAATGGACCAGTTTCTTACCAATGGTTCTAAAAGTATTCCAAAATTAATTATTTTAAATAATCAATATGAAGTACTTGAACAGTGGGGACCACGTTCACAGGCAGCCACAAAATTAGTGACCGATTATAAAACTGAACACGGACAACTAGACGATACTTTTAAAACACAATTGCAGCTTTGGTACAATAAAGACAAAGGAGCTTCTATTGTAAAAGAAATGGCTGAAGTATCCAAAAAATTGTGCCCTGAAGAGGAGACAATTTAATAGATTCTTTTAAACTGAAAAGTAAAAAGCCATCCTATTGCAAGTAACAACAGGACACTTGCTGCGCTTAGCCAAAAGGAAATATCGGGCAGAGCTGGCAAGTTAAAAGTACTCATACTACCACGGTAAAAAATAAGAAATTCGGTCAATATAAAACCTGCTAAATATAACAACAATGTAATTTTGGGAAGGACGATCCACTTAAAATGGTGTAAAAATGCTACCAAAGCTACACTAGCCAATCCAAGAAATACCCAGTGGAGGTAGCTGATTATGTAATCTATATTCCCAGAAATAATTTTAGCAGTTGTAGGAAACGAACCCATCAATTGGGCTATTAATTTAATGGCAAGGCTAAATCCGGCAAATTTCAATAACCATCCTGTTTGCTTCGATAGATACTTTTTTAAAGTGGAGCGTTCCCACAAAATTTTTCCAAAGAGAATACTAAAAGCACTTATTTGTAATGCCGATCCGGTAATTGCCAGCGCATTAAAAAACCAATGTGGCTGCATCCATAAAATAGAAATAAAAAAAGTCAATATAACACCAATATTTAATAGGTAGTAAAACTGTTTAAGGTTTTTTTTAGAAAGTGTAATTCCATGCTGCTCAAACAATCGGAACAGAACTCCACATAAAGCAACCAAAAACCAGCCATTGTATTGAAAATGGAGGTAAAAATAAATAGCGTTATGATACCAAGGCGAAGTATTTCCTAATGTCCCCATGACTACTCCTACAACCCAAGGTCCAATACTCGAAAGGACCATAAACCAAATTGCCGCCCGTATTAATTTATACGATTGAAGTGATTTTAGTTCCTTGGGTGTATGCTTCAGAAAAAAGAAGGCAAATACATACGTAGCAATTAAAAACAGTGTGGAAAAAATAATGGAAAATAAAGCATAACCAGTAAAAGGAAACGAGAGTAGCATTCCTACAATCGTTGCCTGTGTACCCCAAAAAAGATAGGTGTACTTTTTTGAAATCTCACTATCCCGTAAAAAAAGATAATACAAAACGGTGGTCAATCCAGTATAAACCCATCCCAATAAAGCAATATGTGAATGGGTGTGTACAATGTATCGATAGGTAATAGGTAGTTCGGTTATAGCAAACAGCCGAAGAGCAACTCCCATAATAGCAATCAGTACAAAATATCCAAGGGCAATGTGTATGTGTTTTTTAAAAGAAATCATTATTTTAAAGAAAGTAAAATTAAGTTGCAATGGTAAAAGTATCGATGATTTATTGGTATGACATAAATCATAACTAAAGACTGAAAGGTTTTACACCTTTGCACTCCAAAAATAACGACAGATGAATCATAAAAACTTAAAGATAGTATCTTCTCAAGAAGCAGTTTCCACCATACAATCTGGTGATCGGGTTTTTTTTCAAGGTGCTGCCATGACTCCAAATGTGTTGATAAACAGCTTATGTGAAGGATACTCAGATTTAAAAAATGTTGAAATAGTTCAAATACACACCCATGGCGAAGCAAAATATTTAGAAGCACCGTATAATAAAGCCTTTCATTTAAATACTTTTTTTGTAGGAGGTAATGTGCGAAAAGGTGTGCATAGCCCTTATGGTGATTATGTGCCAGTGTTTTTGAGTGAAATACATTGGTTATTTAGGCGAAATATTTTGCCATTGGATGTTGCTTTTATTCAGGTTTCTCCACCTGACCGACACGGATATTGCTCATTGGGTGCTTCAGTAGATATAACATTACCAGCTATTTTAACAGCTAAAAAGGTTGTGGCGCAAATCAACCCAAAAGTTCCAAGAACACACGGCGACGGAATTATTCATATAAAAAATATTGATTTGGCAATTGAAGTGGATGAGCCAATCCACGCATCCATTATTGAAACCCCAACAGAAGTAGAAGCAATTATCGGTAAAAATGTGGCCGGTTTAATAGAAGATGGTGCCACATTGCAAATGGGTATCGGTAATATTCCTAATGCGGTGTTGAACAATTTAACCAACCATAAACGCCTGGGTATTCATACCGAAATGTTCAGTGATGGTATTTTACCATTAGTTGAAAAAGGTATTATCACTGGGGAAAATAAAGAGATTAAAACTGGGAAGATAGTAACCTGCTTTGCGATGGGTACTCAAAAACTATATGATTTTATAGATGATAACCCTGTTGTTCACTTTAAGGAGGCCGGATATACAAACGATACCGCTATTATTCGCCGAAATCCCAAAATGACTGCTATAAATAGTGCTATTGAAATAGATTTGACGGGTCAAGTATGTGCCGATTCTATCGGGACTTATCAATATTCAGGAGTGGGAGGGCAAATGGATTTTATTCGCGGGGCTTCACTCTCTCTAGGGGGAAAACCCATTATTGCCATGCCTTCGGTAACTAATAAAGGAATTTCAAAAATAACCCCGTTTCTTAAAGAAGGTGCTAGCGTAACCACTACTAGAGCACACGTACACTATGTAGCAACAGAGTATGGGGTGGTCAACCTTTTTGGAAAAGGATTGGAACAACGAGCCAAAGCACTCATTACAATTGCCCATCCCGATCATCGTGAATCATTGGAACGGGAAGCAAATAAACGATTTCGGATCTAGATAGCAAGACGTAAAAGTCAAGGCTATTCCATGCTTTTGTTAAATAAAGATAATTTTGTCCGAAATAGAATATCTTTACATAAACAAAAAAACTATGTTCTCTAAAGCTTGTGAATACGGTATAAAAGCTTCAATCTATATTGCTCTGCAATCAATACAAGGAGAGCGTGTAAGCTTAAAAAAAATTGCAAAGGAAATTGATTCTCCCGAAGCATTTACAGCAAAAGTATTGCTTCAGCTTGCCAAAATCGATATAATAAAATCTAGCAAAGGTCCATCGGGCGGGTTTGAAATATCCAAAGATAAAATTGATACTATTATGCTGGCCGATATTGTTTTTGCAATAGACGGAAACTCTATTTATGAGGGGTGTGCTTTAGGCTTTGATACATGCAATGCTACTAAACCCTGTCCTATACACGATAAATTTGTGAACGTCCGGGAAGAACTTAAGAGAATGTTGCAAAACACAAGTCTTTACGAATTGGCAACTGGGTTAGAGGTAGGTCTAACGTTTTTAAAACAAAGAAAATCCTAAAAATAGTATGAATAAACCAAAACCCATAAAACGTCATGAAGCTTTAAAACCATTAAGTAGACAGCATCATTTTGGTTTGCTCTTTTCTTGGAAAATACGAAAAGGTTTTTCCAAAGATGTTTCCTTGAAACGGATGAAAAGCTATGCCAATTGGTTTTTTAAAACAGAAATAAAACCTCATTTTAAAGCTGAAGAAAAACATATTTTCCCCATTTTAGGTAAAGAGGATGAAATGGTAAAAAGAGCTTTAAAAGAGCACCGCCGAATCAAACGGTTATTTAAAGATACTGAAAATCCCAAAAAATCTTTAAGTCTTTTGGAAGAAGAATTACAGTCACACATACGTTTTGAAGAGCGAATTCTGTTCAATGAAATACAAAGAATAGCAACCCCAGAAGAACTGGAAACCATTGAAAAAATCCATATTAAAGACAGTTCCAAATCAGAATATTCTGACCCTTTTTGGGGCTAAAATTCCGTAACTGATAATTGTCATTTTTTAAAATAGTGTTCAGTAGCACCTTTGCAATAGGTATAATGAGCAAATTTTAATTGAATGACAAACTGTTTCCATTGTGGGGATCCGTGTTTAGACACAGTTATCGAACATAAAGAGAAAGCGTTTTGTTGCCACGGCTGCAAAACGGTTTTTGATATCCTGCAAGACAGCGACCTTGGTTACTATTACGATCTAGATATCAATCCAGGTATTTCCCCACAAGAAATTGAAGGAAAATTTGATTTTCTAGATAATCCTACCATTGTAGAAAAGCTATTGGAGTTTGACAATAGTACCACGCAACTTGTTTCTTTTTTAATTCCGTCAATCCATTGTAGCAGTTGTATTTGGGTATTAGAAAACTTGAACAAGCTGAACAAAGCAGTAAAAACATCACAAGTCAATTTTCCCGAAAAAACGGTACGGGTTACTTTTTCTTCTGAAAATACTACCCTAAAAGAATTGGTTCTGTTGCTCAGCCGTATTGGCTACGAACCCTATATATCACTTGAAAATTCAGAAAAGAAAGAAAAACATATTGATCACAGCCTAATTTATAAGCTTGGCATTGCTGGCTTTGCTTTTGGCAATGTCATGTTCCTTTCCTTTCCAGAGTATTTTGAAGTAGAAGAATTTTGGTTGGATCAATTTAAAAACATGTTTCGGTGGCTGATGTTTGCTTTTTCCGTTCCAGTCGTATTCTATTCTGGTAGAGGTTATTTTACTTCGGCTTATAAAGGGCTGCGTTCTGGTATTTTGAACATTGATGTGCCTATTGCTATTGGTATTGCCGTACTCTTTATTAGAAGTACCATGGAAATTATCATGGATTGGGGTACTGGATTTTTTGACAGCCTTACCGGTCTTATTTTCTTTTTATTGCTCGGGAAATTTTTTCAGCAGAAAACGTATTCATACTTGTCTTTTGAACGAGATTACAAATCGTATTTTCCCATTGCTGTAACACGCTTATTGCGAAATAAAAAAAGTGGTGTTAGAGAAGAACAGGCTGAGGTATATAAAATTCAAAAAGGCGATCGATTGCTTATCCGTAACAACGAGCTTTTGCCAGTAGATGCTATTTTAATAAAAGGGAACGCGCTTATTGATTATAGTTTTGTAACGGGCGAAGCTGAGCCCGTTTCCAAACAAAGTGGAGATAAACTATATGCCGGTGGAAAGCAACAAAACGGGGTGCTGGAAGTAGAAGTGTTGAAACCCGTAGAGCAAAGCTATTTAACCCAGCTTTGGAGCAATGAAGTGTTTAGCAAAGATAAAACGGGTATTTTTCAATCGTTGACCGATAGTATTAGCAAACGCTTTACGGTGGCGGTATTGAGTATCGCCTTTCTTTCTACTTTTTTTTGGATGGTGGTAGATCCTTCAAAAGCATTTAATGTATTTACCGCAGTATTGATTGTGGCTTGTCCTTGTGCTATTGCGCTTGCAGCACCCTTTACATTGGGTAATATGTTGCGCATTTTCGGAGGCAATAAATTCTACTTGAAAGAAGCTTCCATAATTGAACAAATGGCGAAAGTAGATACAGTCATTTTTGATAAAACTGGAACACTCACAACGAATCGAAAAAATACAATAACCTATGAAGGTATCGAGCTTACTCAAATTGAAAGAGAACTTTTGACCAGTACCCTTCGGGCATCGAATCATCCCTTGAGCCGTTCTTTATACGCAATCTTAGATAAAAACAATATTCAAACCCTTGACGAATTTAAAGAAGAAGTAGGGAAGGGGATTTCAGCTTCAGCAAAGAATGCAACTATAAAAGTGGGTTCCTATGCTTTTGTTGAGAATACATCTGAAAAGATGCAGATAAAAGACACTTCAGAAAAACAAAAGAAAACAACAGTTCATATTAGTAGCAACAAACAATATAAAGGCTGCTATGTTTTTGAAAATGAATACAGAAATGGAGTTTCAGAAATATTTGAAGCATTGGGGCAGAATAAAGAAGTTATTGTCCTTTCCGGTGATAACGACGGAGAGCAGGAACGGTTAGAAGGCTTACTGCCTGATGGTACACAACTTATTTTCGGTCAAAAGCCAGACGATAAGCTCGAATTTATAAAAAATCAGCAACAATCTGGTAAAACTGTTATGATGATAGGGGATGGCCTTAACGATGCTGGGGCCTTGAAACAGAGTGATGTTGGGATTGTTATTTCAGAAAACATCAATGTTTTTTCGCCTGCCTGTGATGGTATTTTAGATGCTACGGTTTTTAAAAACCTGGTACGGTATATTGATCTTTCCCATAAAGGGATTAAAGTTATTAAATGGGCTTTTCTGCTTTCATTACTATACAATTTGGTAGGACTTTCATTTGCGGTAACAGGTCATTTAAAACCCGTTATTGCAGCTATTTTAATGCCTTTGAGCAGTATAAGTATTGTTGTGTTTACAACACTTGCCACTCAATATATTAGTAGAAAACTAAGAATGGATATAAATAAGCAAAGCTGACGGATGTCATATTTTTTTTGTCGTCCCAAAAGTAGTTTTACACCATAATCAAGAATAGGTATGAGTATTATTTACGTGTTATTAAGCATTAGCGTTTTAGTGGCTATTATCTTTTTTATCGCTTTTATAATTTCGGTGAAAAGAGGACAGTATGACGATACGTATACCCCTTCGGTTCGCATGTTATTTGAGGATGAGCTTGTAAAAGAAGAAGCTTCCCAATTGGAGGAAAAAGAAAATAAAATCAATTCAAATAATTAAAAAACCCTGCACCAATGCGGGAAGAAACACTAACTATTATGCAAACAGAGCAGTTTTATTACGATAACAAAATCGTAAAAAAGTTTGTCAATGCCACTATGTTTTGGGGTATTATTGGTATGAGTATTGGACTCTTACTGGCCTTTATGTTTTTATTTCCTAACATCACGGACGGTATTTCGTGGTTGAGTTTTGGTCGATTGCGACCATTGCACACCAATGCGGTGATTTTTGCTTTTGTAGGGAATGCCATTTTTGCTGGCGTGTATTATTCTTCTCAACGATTGTTAAAAGCCAGAATGTGGAAAGATTGGTTGAGTAACCTTAATTTTTGGGGTTGGCAGGCTATTATTGTTGGGGCTGCAATTACACTACCACTAGGTTATACTACCTCAAAAGAATACGCCGAACTAGAATGGCCTTTTGATATTGCTATTGCAGTTATTTGGGTTGCGTTTGGAGCCAATTTGATCGGTACTATTTTAAAACGAAGACAACGGCATCTCTACGTTGCCATTTGGTTTTACCTAGCAACTTTTGTTACGGTAGCTGTTTTACATATTGTGAACAGTATTGAGTTGCCTGTTAGTGCATTAAAAAGTTATTCTTTTTACGCTGGAGTACAAGATGCACTTGTTCAATGGTGGTATGGCCACAATGCTGTTGCATTTTTCTTAACCACACCCTTTTTGGGATTGATGTATTACTTTGTACCCAAAGCGGCGAACCGTCCGGTATACTCTTATAAACTGTCTATTATCCACTTTTGGTCTTTGATATTTATTTATATCTGGGCAGGACCACACCATTTGCTATACTCTTCCTTACCTGCTTGGGCACAAAACTTAGGGGTGGCATTTTCAATTATGTTATTGGCTCCATCGTGGGGTGGAATGATTAATGGACTATTAACCTTAAGAGGAGCTTGGGACAAAGTACGTACCGACCCAGTTTTAAAGTTTATGGTAGTAGCCATCACAGGGTATGGAATGGCAACTTTTGAAGGGCCGATGCTATCTCTTAAAAACGTAAACGCCATTGCACACTTTAGTGATTGGATTATTGCTCACGTGCACGTAGGGGCATTAGCTTGGAACGGTTTTTTAACTTTTGGGATGGTGTATTGGTTAGTGCCAAAACTGTTTAAGACAAAATTATATTCTATTAAGTTGGCCAACACCCACTTTTGGGTAGGAACATTAGGTATTATCATGTACGCTTTACCTATGTATGTTGCCGGATTTGTTCAAGCCTCTATGTGGAAACAATTTAACCCAGATGGAACGCTTACCTACGGAAACTTCTTAGAGACCGTAGCCGAAATCATACCGATGTATTGGATGCGTGCCATTGGAGGAAGTCTATTTATCCTAGGTGCTTTCATAGCGCTGTACAATATTATAATGACAGCTCGTAAAGGAAGCAAAGTAACCGATGAATTGGCCGAAGCTGCTCCATTGGTAAAAGTAACCAAGCAACGAACTGCAAAAGAGGGCTATCATACCTGGTTGGAAAGACGTCCGGTAAAATTAACCATTTTTGCTACCATAGCCATTTTAATTGGTGGTGCGGTACAGATTATTCCATCGCTATTGGTGGACGATTATGTACCCGTAATTTCAAGTGTGAAACCATATTCTCCTTTGGAGTTGGAGGGTCGCGATATCTACATTCGAGAGGGCTGTGTTTCTTGTCATTCCCAAATGGTGCGTCCCTTCCGTAGTGAGGTAGAACGCTATGGGGAATATTCTAAAAGTGGTGAATACATTTACGATCACCCGTTCCTATGGGGAAGTAAACGTACTGGGCCTGATTTACTTCGGATAGGAGGCAAGTATAGTGACAACTGGCATTTAAACCATATGTACGATCCGCAGAGTACTTCTTCCGGTTCCATTATGCCGTCGTATAAATGGTTGATAAATGCTGAATTGGATAAAAGCCTTACCGAAACAAAAATGGAAACGATGGTAACATTGGGTGTACCGTATTCTGAAGAAGAAATTACCAATGCCCAACAATCCATGTTGGAACAAGGAACCAAAATTGAAGAAAACCTCTACAGCGATCCCGATTTTGCAAAAACGTACGAAGCCGATAAAAAATACGCTGAGGAAAACGGAGAAGATTTTGTTGAAATGCGCGATAGGGAAATTGTAGCATTGATCGCTTACTTACAACGTTTAGGGACAGATATTAAAGTAAAAACCGCTGAAGAAGCTTCAGCTCAAAACGACTAATCATGCTAAAATTTATTAAAGGAAACTTGGAAAGTATCGATGGGGTAGCAATATATCCCATCATATCGCTGCTTATTTTTTTCATCTTTTTTACAGTCCTGTTTTGGTGGGTATTCACAGCAAAAAAGGAACATATAAAAGAAGTCAGTAACATTCCTTTAGAATTAATTCCAGACAAGGAAATTAACGATAAAAACGATTTACCATTATGAAAACAACAGCATCTTACATACGAGTTATAGTCTTGACGGTCCTTGCGTTTTTTCTTATGGAATTTATTACAGAACCTGGTGAAACATGGGCTATAGTAAAATACCCAGTAATATGGGCGGTTTTAGGATTGATTTTTTTGTTTTCAATTGCCGTTGAAGTTATTTCAGAAACTTTACAAAGTATATTATTTAGAGGGTTGAATGAAGAGGCACAAGAAAGGTTTATTGCTTCCGAAGCACTTCGAAAAGAAAATAATTGGTTTAAAAAGACTTACAAAAAACTATTGGCCAAAAAACCTATTGAAAAAGAAAGTGAGATTGTACTAGATCATAATTATGACGGTATTCGTGAGTTGGATAACGTATTGCCACCTTGGTGGATTTATATGTTTTATGCATCTATCGTTTTTGCCGTAGTATATATGGTGCGCTATCATGTTTTTGACGGCATTGACCAAGAAGAAGAATATGAAATTGCCGTGGCAGAAGCCCAAATACAGATAGAAGAATACAAAAAAACAGCCAAGGATTTAATTGATGTAAATACTGTTGAAATATTGACAGGTAAAGAAGATGTTGCTGCCGGAAAAACCATTTTTGAAGCAAATTGTATTGCCTGCCATAAAGTTGATGGCGGAGGTGGAATTGGACCTAACTTAACCGATGACTATTGGATATTGGGTGGTGGCATTAAGAATGTGTTTAACACGGTTTCAGAAGGGGGACGTGACGGAAAAGGAATGGTTGCCTGGAAAACCGACTTAAAACCCAGTGAAATGGCACAGGTTTCAAGTTACGTGTTGAGTTTACACGGTATTACACCTGCAGATCCTAAAGAACCTGAAGGCGACCTTTGGATAGACCCCAATGCTCCTGTAGAAGAAGTTGAGGTAAAGCAAATTGACTCTTCAAAAATACAAATAAAGATGGAAGACCAGCCTGTAACGGAGGATGTAGTAGAGAAATAATAGGCTATAAAAGTTTTATAATCAAGGTAAAGTAATTAATTGTGGAAGCTCCAAAAAACGAATCATTTAGGGATAGTATCGGTACCATCGATGAAGAAGGGAAGCGTTCTTGGGTGTATCCCAAGAAACCTTCGGGAAAGTTTTATGAATACCGCAAATATGTGAGTTATTTTTTACTGGCCTTTTTGTTTGCCGCTCCCTTTATAAAAATTAATGGCAATCAATTCCTCTTGTTTAATTTTCTTGAACGAAGATTCAATATTTTCGGGTTTCCGTTTTGGCCACAGGACTTCCACCTGTTTGTTATTTCTATGCTTATTGGGGTGGTTTTCATTATTCTTTTTACCGTGGCTTTCGGAAGAATTTTCTGTGGATGGATTTGCCCTCAAACTATTTTTTTGGAAATGGTTTTCAGAAGGATTGAGTATGCCATTGAAGGTGACAGAGGAAAACAAATTAGGTTGGACAAACAAGTCTGGAATGCCGAAAAGATTAGAAAGAAAGGATTAAAGTGGTTTATCTTTTTCATTATTTCATTTTTAATTGCGAACATTTTTCTAGCCTACATTATAGGAAGTGATAAATTACTGGAATATATTTTGGAAGGCCCTACTGAAAACTGGAACACCCTTATATCCTTAACTATTTTTACCGGAGTATTCTATTTTGTATTTGCTTGGTTTAGAGAACAAGTGTGCATTATAGCGTGTCCCTACGGAAGGTTACAAGGTGTGCTTTTGGATAACAAGAGCATCGTTGTGGCGTATGATCATAAACGGGGTGAAAAAGAAGAAGGAAGAGCGAAATTCAAAAAAAATGAAGACCGAGAGGCTTCAGGAAAAGGAGATTGTATTGACTGTTTTCAATGTGTACATGTTTGTCCAACGGGTATCGATATTCGTAACGGGACGCAACTGGAATGTGTAAACTGTACTGCCTGTATCGATGCCTGCGATAGCATTATGGAAGCTGTGAATTTACCACAAGGATTGATTCGGTATGCTAGTGAAGAAAATATTGAAAAGAAAACAAAATTTAAGTTCACGCCTAGATTAAAAGGGTACACGGCCGTATTATTCATTTTAATTGGGATATTGGCTGGTATGCTTTTTCTTCGGAATGATGTAGAAGCGCGTGTATTAAGACTTCCTGGGCAATTATATGAACATAAAGACAACAATATGATCAGTAATGTCTTCACTTTTAAATTAATTAATAAAACAACTGAAGATGTTGACAGTGTCCATTTTAAACTACTTTCCCATAAAGGAACTATTAAGTTGGTTACACACGACGATTTCCAAGTACCCAAACAAGGTTTGGCAGAGGGTACATTGTTTATTGAAATCAATGGTAGTGCTTTAACCGGTGATAAAGACAAGGTTAAAATTGGGGTTTATAGTGGAGATAAATTGATAGAAACAACCACAGCTACCTTTTTGGGGCCGAGAAGTTATAAATAGAGATTGAAAACTCACTTTAAGAAACAAATGTTATGAAAATAAATTGGGGAACAGGGATTGTAATTGGCATTGCAGCTTTTATTTGCTTTATCATGTTTTTTGTGATAAAAATGAGTACCAACGATAAATACAGCTACGATTTGGTAGTAGAAGAGTATTACAAAAAGGAACTCGCATTTCAGCAAGAAATCGATGCCGAGGAAAACTTAAAATTGTTAACCGAAAAAATAAAAGAGGAAAGAACAAACGAAGGTTGGTTGTTTTCCTTTCCAAAAGAAATAAACCTTGATAAAGTTTCGGGTACAGTGTTCCTATACAGACCGTCCAACAAGCAACTGGATTTTCAATTTCCATTGAAATTTTCCGGTTCAAATTTGCTCATACCTAACAAGCGATTGGTGGACGGTCGTTGGAACATAAACATCACTTGGGACTACGAAGGAAAAAAGTATTTATTTAAAAAGGAAATATTGCATTAAATCACTCTTTGTTTTTCCATTGCTATGGAAGTAGAGAGGTTAATCAAATAAAAATGCTACTATCAGCTCTTATATTCGGTTTATTAGGAAGCTTCCACTGTGTAGGTATGTGCGGTCCTATAGCATTTTTACTACCGGTGGATCACAAAAAACCAGTAAAAAAAGTAGGGCAGATATTTTTATATCACTTCGGAAGAATTTTTACCTATTCAATAATTGGACTTTTGTTTGGTTTGTTAGGAAAAAGCTTTTACCTGTTCGGGATGCAACAGCAATTAAGCATTGCGATTGGAGTATTGATGATCATTGTGGTTTTGCTTCCATATAAAACGTTTCAGAAATATAACTTTTCAAAACCGTTGTTTAAGATTATTTCAAAAGTAAAAAGTGAATTAGGGGTTGCGTTGAAAAGGAAATCACCTGATACGTTTTTAACCATCGGGTTCTTGAATGGCTTTTTACCCTGTGGGCTGGTATATATGGCTGTTTTTGGAGCCATTGCTTCTGGGAATGCCTTACAAGGCAGTTTGTATATGGTTTTGTTTGGAATAGGAACCATGCCGTTGATGACCACAGCAATCTATTTAGGTAATTTCTTGAATGTACAAGTTAGACAGCGCATTCGGAAGGCTATTCCTGTTTTTGTGGTGCTTATTGGCTGTTTGTTTATTGTACGGGGAATGGGGCTAGGAATCCCATATGTTTCACCCAAACCCACTGTAGAAATGATAAACGCCAATTATAATTGTCATGCTGTTTCAGAAAACATGAATACTGAGTTAATTACTAATCAATAAAATAGATCAATTATGTTTAATACAATCATACCATTAGTGGACTGGGGGATGGGAACCATAATCATAGGGGTTTTTGCAGTCGTCTGTATAGTTCTTGTTCTACTTGTTTTCAATATGGTAAACAGCGGAAAAAAGAAAAAATAATCGACAGTCATTATTCTACTAACTATCTAAATTAAAAAGGGAAGTCGAATTAATTTTCAACTTCCCTTTTCTACTAAACCAAACTTTAAGTGTAAGCTAGTCAGGCTTCTACTTAATTCCTTAATTCTTTTTCTAACTTTAATGCTTTAGGGTGCAAAATGTTATTCTCCAAATGAATATGCGTATGTAGGTCTTGTTCAAACTCTTTCAACTTATCATATAAGGCCCTAAATGTATTACAAGCACTTTCTGGCGGCGTATAATTATTAGTTAGTCGGGCAATTTCCTTACAAATATCGCCTGCACTTTCGTGCTCGTCTTCCATCATGGCAATAGGGTTTTCTACAGTTCTAAAATGAGGGACATCCAATGTGAATCCTTCTTTTTCGGCAAGTGTCATCTTTTTAATGAACGGGAAAAGAATCAATTCTTCCTTTTTCATATGTGCAGAAAGTTCTTTGGATAACTCCAAGAAAAGGTCACGAACTTGTATCAATTCTGAATAGTGGTGACCGTGTACTTTTGCCACTTTTTCAGCGTACTGAAGTAACAGAGGGATGTTTTCTTCAACATACAAATGATGTACGGAAACAATATGGTCTATCAATACATCCAGCGGCCAATTGATATAATCATAATTATCCTCAACTTCCATATCAAAATGGCGAAGTTCTTCAGCTATACTAGTATAGTCTAAGCCTTTTTTTTCACAAGCTTTTTGAACCGTTATCCCACCACCACAGCAAAAATCGATTCCGTATTTTTTGAATATGTGAGAGGTTTTAATGTTTTCGGCAACAATATCGGCTATTGTTTTTTCTTCGGTTATACTCATAATTATTAGTTTTTAATGTTATACAGTCATTGAAAATAATTGTGTTTCAGGTTGTATTCGTTGTAATAATAGATCGAAAGCCATACATACATTTCGAACAAACGGTCGTCCTTTTTCTGTAATATAAAGCGCATTGCTTTCAATTTTAATTAGGCCATCCGTTTCCATTTCTTTTAGGTTTATTAAAATATCCGGAAGATCTGTAAACCAACCCTCTGTAGTGTTCCAAGAGGTTTTTAATTTGCACATTAGGTTTAGAATATGCTTTCTTATGGTTAAATCTTCTTCAGTAAGAATATGACCACGATACACAGGTATTTTTCCTTCATCTACAATTTGTTGGTATTCTTCTACGGTTTTTACATTTTGAGCAAAACTATACCAACTATCACTAATGGATGAAACGCCCAGACCAATCATAGCCTTTGTTTTTGATGATGTATAGCCCATAAAATTACGGTGTATGGTTTTGGTTTCAATAGCCTTATAAAGACTATCAGTTTTTAAAGCGAAATGATCCATTCCTATTTCAACATAACCAGCTTCAAGCAACATTTTTTTGCCAATTTCGTATTGCTCTCTTTTCTCTGAAGCAGAAGGAAGGTCTTCGTCCTTAAAGCCACGTTGTCCGTTACCTTTTATCCATGGTACATGTGCATAGCTGTAAAAGGCAATGCGATCTGGCATAAGTTCTTTTGTACGTTCAACGGTGTGTATAATGTGTTCTTTTTTCTGAAATGGAAGTCCAAAAATAATATCGTGCCCCACAGAAGTGTATCCAGCTTTTCTTGAATTTTCTGTCACTTTTTTCACGTTCTCGAAGGGCTGGATACGGTGAATGGCTTTTTGCACTGTTTCATTATAATCCTGAACACCAAAACTTACTCGGTTAAAACCCAATGAGGCGAGCATATGTAAATGCGTTTCGGTTGTGTTATTTGGGTGTCCTTCAAAACTTAGTTCAGCCTTTTCAGCTTTTATAGAATGTTCAAAAATTCCATCTAGTAACGTCTTTAAATTTTCAGCAGAAAAAAAAGTAGGTGTACCGCCTCCTAAATGCAATTCTTTTATAATAGGTTTTTCATCAAAAAGTTTAATATATAATTGCCATTCTTTCAATACCGATTGTAAATAAGGGACTTCAACACCGTGATTTTTTGTAATACGTTTGTTGCAGCCACAAAAGGTACATAGACTTTCACAAAAGGGAAGATGAATGTAAAGGCTTATCCCTTCGATAGTATTACTTTCTGCAAAGCTTTTTTGCAAAGTCCTTTTCCATTCTTCAAGGTAAAACGACTCACCTTTCCAGTAGGGAACGGTAGGATAGCTTGTGTATCGTGGACCAGCAACGTTGTATTTTGAAACTAAGGAGGTCATTTTAATTGATAGTATTTAAAATAACCCGTTGCCCAGAATTATCAGCGTATTGATGATGACACTTATCATCAATAATTTGAAAACCAATTCTGCCTTTTGCAATGTGAGTATTGAAGCATTATGAATACTACAAATACTTACACTTAAAAGTACAAGAAACATTTGAAAAATTCCATTTCCGTGCATTAAGGAAGTCATCACGGCAATTGAACCAATACAAGTGGAAAGAATAATCCCTAGTACGGAGTTTGCCATATAATTTTTTGAAAAGTCCTGATTTAATTTTGCGTATAGAGTCATAACTGTATGTTTTAATTTCGATTCAAAATTACGATATACAGTTGGGTAAGAATATGATTTAAATCAGGTTGCAATTTTTTATAATATAATAGGTCTAATAAGAAGATAAACTACATAGAGTTATTATATAATATAGTTTCTGTCTTGCTAAAAATCTTTAAACACTACCAAAAAGTAAAGCCCCGTCATCATTACGATAACGGAGCTTTTTGCGGAGAAAGAGGAACTATCCAAATTCTCATTTTTTGAGCATTTTCAAGGCTTAAAAACGGTCTCTAATTTTACTGACACCGAATTAGCCCCTTTTTAACAAAAGTTTGGGAGTTTTGGAATGTTTATGTGAACTGAGTGTCAAATTCATATAAATGAGTTCAAATAAAATTTTACTAAAGTTGAGCCATTCAACTATTTCAAATCGAGAGGAAGTAAAAGACCATCATAATGGTAGATTTGATGTTTTTTAGGGCGTTTTACCTCTATAACGGTAATTTTAGAAAGATACCTTCTCTTCTAAAATCGTGATCAAATCAGCATCATAGTATTTGTAGATATCAGGGATGTCCAACACGTTGATTTTTGAGTAATACTTAGAGCCTGTATGCTTTTTAATTTGGTCTAAATGTTTCTTTTCCATAACATAGACCTTGTCTGCCCATTCTAATAAATCTTCAGTTAGCTCAGTCGTTCCTTCTTTTCTACAAATTTTGACATTAGTGCCTGCACTTTTAAAGTTTATTCAGGATGCTTTTCGGCAAAATAGTCTTCAGCCGTTTTCGAGCGTTGCTTATTTGCTGAGCAGATGAGGAGATATTCATAATGAATTTTTAAAAGTATAAAATACGATTTAAATATAAAATATTTTAGTAAAGTTTCGAGAAATAGATTGATTTTTACTACTTTTCTCGAAAATTTACTACGATTGAACCTGTCAGACTTCATCACCAACCAGTTATCCTTTGAAAATTATGCATTTACATATGCCCAAATTGTTCAAGCATATGCGGATAAGTCTGAAACGTCGGTACAAAGTGATTTAAAATATGCCACCCAAAAAGGAGATATCATTCCTTTAAGGCATCACTTTTATTTAATTATCCCACCACGATATTCAAGATTCGGAAAGTTGCCCATCGAGCTTTACGTGAATGGTTTATTTGAATATTTAGATCGTAAATATTACGTGGGTCTATATTCCGCAGCAAAGTTTTATGGTGCTGGACATCAGCAAATTCAAAAGGAGTATGTTTTACACAATAAAGCACCTTTACTATCCATCACTAAAAGTACTATCCATATTGATTTTATTACAGTTTCTAATTGGCCACAAAAAAATGTGGCGTCAAGAAAAGGGGATGCTGGAATGTTCAACATATCCAGTCCTTGCTTAACCGCCGTTGATTTAATTTATCATCAAACTAAGGTAGGCGGATTAAATAGAATGCTTTCTGTTTTGGAAGAGCTAACAGAAGAAATGAGATGGGAAGATGCAAAAGATTTACTGTCTTGGTACCCTCATAAAAGTGTGTTACAACGTTTAGGATTTTTATTAAACGAAATCAATCCCGAATCCGACATAGCTAATCTTATATATGAACATTTAAAAACTAAAAAATTCTATCCCGTTTTATTGAGTCCGAGATCAAGTGAAAAGGCAGGTGCGGTTGAGAATAGATGGAAAGTAGCTGTGAATATAAAAATGGAAAGTGATTTATGATACCGAGACCTGATATAGCTAAATGGCAAATGCACGCACCTTGGAAGGAATTTTCACAGATAGAACAAGACCTTGTAATCAGTCGTACCCTTATAGACATATTTTCAGATGATTTTTTAAATGAAAATCTGGCATTTAGAGGTGGTACAGCACTTCATAAACTGTATTTAAATCCTGCACCTCGTTATTCGGAAGATATAGATTTGGTTCAAGTTAAACCAGGCCCTATTAAACCGATAATGCAACGGATAGGTGAAGTCGTTACTTTTTTTGAAGAAAAGAGAAGTACTAAAATTGGGGGCCACGGAGCAAAAGCGATGTATAGGTTTAACTCGGAATATGAGAATATTCGACTACGCTTAAAATTGGAAATTAACTGTAAAGAACATTTTAAGGTGTTGCCTTGGATTGAATTTCCTTTTGAAGTTAAAAACAACTGGTTTGAAGGGAAGGCCAATATCCGAACCTATAATATCAATGAACTATTGGGTACAAAATTAAGAGCCTTATACCAAAGAAGTAAAGGACGAGATTTATTCGACTTAGATTACTCTAGATTAAATATGGAATTGGATATAGACCAGATAGTTAAATGCTTTAAAGAATACACGACATTTTCAACAGGAAATAGACCGCCTAGTCAAAAAGAGTTTCTAATGAATATTGAAATAAAAGAACATGACCCAAATTTCACGGGAGATATGGAAGCCTTATTACGACCGGAAATTAAATATGACCAAGAAGCAGCTTTTCAATGGTTAAGAAATGAAGTGATTGAGAAGCTTAGATGAAAAATATAATTAACAATCAAGTTACCTACATAAATTGATTACAAAACAAGCATTAGGAAATACACTTGTTGGAATGGTAGATATTCTAAGGGGAAAAGTAGAAGATTACAAAGCGTATTTACTTACGCTATCCTTTTTTAAACGATTATCAGACGACTATAAGTGGGAGTCGAATAAATAAAGTAGCAGAAGCTGAAGAACAATACGGAACGCTCAACGCTAAGTAGATTCAAAAAATATTAGATAAAGCCCACGATTTTATTATTCCTGAAGGCCACTTTTGGAGCGACGTGAGAAATGCACCATTAGATAAGAAAAATAACAAACTTAATAGAGTTGTAAATGAGATTGCAAACGCAAATCCAGTTTTAAAAGGTGTTATTAATACTGTGTGCTGGAATGAACCTAGATGGTTCTGGAGGAAAAATACAATTTAGGCGGATTTTGCGGTGGACGCTTAATTCAAACCGCCGGCCGTCATACTAGAGAATGGCTAGAAAGTGGTTTGTATCAATTAATCGATCCAGATATTGGCTTTTATTCAGGGCCGCAATATCCCACCGATAAAGAAAATTTCGGGATATTTCTTGACAGCATACCTGATACTTGGGGTAAAACGCTAATGAAACGTCGAGAAGCTCAAAACGAGAGAGAGTAGAACGAAAAGCTAAAATTTTGTATGAAATAGATTTTCTATTAGGTGTTTATGATGAGAGTCGTATGAGAGCACTTCGTTTTAAGACCGATCCCGATGGCTCTTTTTACGATCAAAACCCTACACTGCCGTGGTCATCACTAGGCGGTTTACATGAAGCTGTAAGACATCTCGAAAATGATTTAGAAAGCTACACCAGTAAGTTCTTTTTAAAACTGATAAATTTTAAAAAACCAAACTCACTTCTGTCCCCTCTTTTTCAGAACTACGCAGTTGTATTTTACCCCCGTGTAATAGCATAATCTGTTTACAAAGACTCAGACCAATACCGCTTCCAGTTTTTTTGGTACTGAAAAAGGGCACAAAGATACTATCCATAATTTCTGATGGAATGCCGCTTCCGTTATCGGCAACCTTTATCTGAGCCGTTCCTTTATGACTTAAAGTTGCCGAAACAACAATCTGTGGCGCGGAAACCGTTTCGGTTGCATCGATAGCATTTAAGATAAGGTTGATAAGTACTTGTTCTATCAGGTAGGAGTCGATTTCAAATAATAGATTGGGATCTTTCAATTTAAAACCAAGGTCAACTTCTTTTTCTTCCAAAGAAGGTTTCATCAATTCGCTAATATTGCTGAATAAATCGGATGCTTTTATTTTGGTCTTGTTTACGTGGGTAACTTTATTTAAGCTTCTATAAGTTTTGGCAAACTTCATCAAGCCTTCACTTCGTTTTTTTATGCTGTTGAGACCAGCATTAACATCTTCCAACTCCAATTTCCTGGTTTCAGGATGTTCCATGGAGTCTTGAATACTTTTCTGAAGAGTTTCAGCTAAAGAAGTGATGGGCGCAATGCTGTTCATGATTTCGTGTGTCATTACGCTTAGGAGTTTTTTCCAGGCTTCACTTTCGTTCCGGTTAAGGGTTTCTTCTATATTCTGAAGCACAATAAGCTTAAAAGAATGTTCTTCCATTTCAAAAACCGTATCTGAAATCAAGACTTTTAGCGTTTCCTGTCTCATTTCTAAAGTAACCGAAGCGGTATTGGAATGGTATGTTTCAAACAGCTCATCATAGATATTTGGCCTCCTTTTTTCAACAAAGCTTATGTTTTTGAACGAAGGAAAATCCAATGTCTTTAAAAAGGAATCGTTTACCCAAAGTACGTCGCCACTTTCTACATTATAGGCGATGATACCAATGTTTACCATCTCCAATATTTTTTGAAGATAGACAAACTGTGCCTGCCGTTCACTATCGATCGCTTTGATGGTTTTGTTCACAAGGTTAAAGCCTTTGTGCAGTTCACGGATATCTTGAGGGCCTTTTGTATCGACAAACCATCGTGAGAAGTCGCGGTATTTTACCGATTCAAAAAAATCATCCATTTCAACGAACCGTTTTATCACAAACCGGTAGAGGTTATATACTGTAATTAGCGAAAGGATGGAACCTCCTATAATTGCATACGTGTTTAGCCAGGCAATCCCAAAGGCTAGCAAAGTCAAGGAAATGAGCAACCCCACAACCCGAAGCGTAATTGAGAATACGTAGCTTTTATAGGTCATATTTATGGAGTCTGCGGTAGAGTGCGGCACGGGTAATCCCTAGTTCCTTGGCAGATTTTGAGATGTTTCCGTTATTTTTTTCAATCACGGTAAGGATGGTGTTCTTTTCAATGGCATCCAGATTTGTTTCGTTTTGCGCAACTTGTATTTGCGGTTGTTCGATGGCCGAAAAGGTTAAATCTTCAGCTTCCAGCGTATGCTGTTCTGCCATAATGATGGCGCGTTCCAAGGCATATTGCAACTCACGTACGTTTCCGCTAAAGTGATGTTTTTTCAGTTTTTGAATAAAGCTCGAAGACAAACTAAAACTCCCCTTACCATATTTTTCAGCATAAAAATCGACAAAATAGTGCGCAAGCAGTGTTATATCGGTGCCGCGGTCCCGTAATGGCGGAATCGTGACATCAACAGTATTAATACGATAAATTAAATCTTTTCTGAAACGTTCTTCATCGGCCAAATCGCTTATCGACACATTGGTAGCACAGATTAGCCGAATATCAATAGGGATTGGCTGGTTGGCGCCCAACGGCGTTACCTGCCTGTTTTGCAAAACGGTCAATAAACGTGCTTGTTGTCTAAGTGTTATGTTCCCTATTTCATCTAGAAAAAGGGTACCGCCATGGGCAGTTTCAAAACGGCCTTTGCGGTCTTCCCGGGCATCGGTAAAAGCGCCTTTTTTGTAACCGAATAGTTCACTTTCAAAAAGTGTGTTGGTTAAAGAGCCCACATCCACTTTTACAAAAGGGTTATTTTTCCGAAGGGAGTTATCGTGAATAGCTCTTGCAATAAGGTCTTTTCCCGTTCCGTTTTCGCCCAAAATAAGGACATTGGCATCGGTTGGTGCTACTTTTTTAAGTTTTACGAACACATCCTGCATGGGTTCACTTTCGCCTATGATCTTGGTTTCAGCATCTAACTGAAGTTTTTTTGATTGCTTTTTTTGCTGTTTTTCAACCCGTTCCCGAATCGCTTCCAATATTTTTTCGTTCTGCCAGGGCTTAACAAGAAAATCGGAAGCCCCTTCTTTTAGAGAGCGTATGGCCAAATCGATATCGCCGTAAGCTGTGATAAGAATGACATCAGTTTCCGGCTTTTGCTTTTTAATTTTGTTCAGCCAGAAGATCCCTTCGTTGCCTGTGTTTACCAAGCCATTAAAATTCATATCCAAAATCACCACATCAAATTGATATTCTTGCATCAGGCTTTGAATCGTATTGGGATTTTTATTAGTAACCACCTCCTTCACCTTCGGTTTCAGTAAAAGCCGAAGCGCAATGAGCACGTCCTCATCGTCGTCGATAACCAATATTCTTGCATTTTGAAGAAGCATAGATACAATATTAATAAATTACATTGGGATTATTCATAATTCTGAATCCTGAATTCTGAATTGATAAAAGTGTGCCGGTAGCGAACAGGAAGTGTATCAAAACCGAACACTTTAAATATTTCAAAGATATTTAAATACCTGTTTTTAAGCCTATTGTATTTATGGCATTATATTCACAATATAAATATTGAAAAACAAGATATTATATGGACATCCAATTGGAAAAGAAACGATTCACTACTAAAAAACTACTACTTATAGGAGGTACAGTCTTATTGTTGGCTTTGATCGTTTTTGTAATTATTTCTTCGTTTGGCGGCTCAAAATTGAACGTCGAAAAAGAGCGCATCAGTATAAATACAGTTGAAAAAGGAGTTTTTCAAGAAAATATCCCTGTAAATGGAATAGTACTCCCCATTACCACTATCTATCTAGACGCATTGGAAGGCGGTCGCGTAGAAGAAAAATTTGTTGAAGACGGTTCCATCCTTAAAAAAGGCGACCCTATTTTAAGACTTTCCAATACCGATTTGGAGCTGAGCCTTGTAAACCAAGAAACACAAGTTTATAACCTATTGACGCAAATGCAGATTTCGCAAAATGCAGCCCGGCAAAATACCATTAACAAACTAAACCAATATACCGATGTGGAGAGTGGCTTAATAGAGGCCAAAAGAGTGTATGACCTCAACAGCAAACTATACGAAAAAGATGCCATTGGCAGACAGGATTTAATCAAAGCAAAAAACGAATACGACTACCAAAAAGAACGGATGCAACTTTCTGAACAAATTCTAAAGCAAGATTCCATCGCTGTAAAACAAGAAAAAAGCCAAGTTCAAAGCAGTTATGCTCGAACCCAGAATGCACTTGAATTGATGCGTAGAAAAGTAGCAGACCTGGTTGTAAAAGCTCCTGTTGATGGGCAGCTTACTTCGCTGGATGCCGAAATTGGTCAGTCTAAAAACAAGGGTGAGCGATTAGGGCAAATAGATGTATTGAGCGGCTTTAAAGTACGTGCTGATATTGACGAGCATTATATTTCACGAATTTATACGGGACAAACAGGAAGTTTCAGTTTTAATGGGAAAAGTTACACTCTAACTATCAAAAAGGTATATACACAAGTGAACAATGGTCGTTTTCAAGTCGATATGGAGTTTGGGGAAGAAGTAGCAGAAGGAATTCGTCGTGGACAGACCTTACAAATTCGACTGGCTTTGAGCGATGAAAAACAAGCATTACTAATCCCAAAAGGAGGCTTTTTTCAGCAAACAGGAGGCAATTGGATATTTAAAGTGAGTGAAGACGGCGATACGGCCTATAAAACTGATATAAGCTTAGGAAGCCAAAACACTGAATATTATGAAGTACTAAACGGTCTAGAACCTGGAGACAAAGTAATTACTAGTAGTTACGATAACTATGGTGACGTACAAGAATTGGTTTTAAAAGAATAAAAAACCACCCCGGATATGCCAGGGCAAATCCTGTCCCTCTCTAAAAGGAAGGAAGCATAAATAGATAAAGTTAACAATAAACGATACAAATGATAACAATTACAGATTTAGAAAAGTACTACGCTACCGAGGAGGTACGCACTATAGCCTTAAATAAACTATCCTTTACAGTAAACGAAGGAGAATTTGTAGCAGTGATGGGACCTTCGGGTTGCGGAAAATCGACACTGCTTAATATTTTGGGTTTACTGGACGATCCCGATGGAGGCAGTTTTATATTTAATGGCATTGAAGTAGCTGGCTTTAACGAACGCAAACGGGCTAATTTACGCAAGCACAACATCGGTTTTGTGTTTCAAAGCTTTAACCTCATTGATGAATTGACGGTTTTTGAAAACGTTGAACTTCCTTTAATCTATACTGGCGTTAAACCTGCTGAACGCAAAGTACGGGTAGATGCCGTGTTGGAGAAAATGCAGATCATGCACCGTCGCAAACACTTTCCGCAACAGCTCTCAGGAGGACAACAACAGCGTGTGGCGGTTGCCCGTGCCGTAGTAAACAACCCGAAACTAATTTTGGCTGATGAGCCTACAGGTAATCTGGACAGCAGCAACGGTAACGAAGTGATGGATCTTTTAACCGAATTAAACGAAGCAGGCACAACCATAATTATGGTAACACACAGTGAGCACGACGCCAAATACAGTCACAGAATTATCAGAATGTTGGATGGACAGAAAGTAACGGAGAATATATTGGCGGAGTATAAGAAGGTATAACGTATAAGAAGGTATAACTTCAGTACTAAGTATTTAGTATGCAGTAGAGAGTTTTTAGTACACAGTAAGACAGTCACAATAAAACAGTAAACAGATAATCTTTAACCTAATAAAAATGATCAAGAATTATTTTAAAATAGCATTTAGAAGTCTAAAAAAACAACCTTTTTTTACCTTGATCAATACACTAGGGCTTGCCATAGGAATGGCTGGTAGTTTATTGATTGCACTCTACATCTATGAGGAGTTAAACTATGACAACATGTTTGTGGACGCCGACCGTCTCTATCGAATCGATATGGACATCAAATTTGGTGGTGCAGAAATTAAAAGTGGCGAAACGGCACCACCAATGGCTGCAACCTTAGAAAAAGATTTTGCGGAGATTGAAAACACCGTTCGATTTAGAACTTTAGGCAGTAACCTATTTAGGAGCAGTGATAAAACCGATAATATCAAAGAGCTTTCTACTACGTATGTAGATTCTACCTTTTTTAACATGTTCGGGCTTGAACTCATTAACGGTAACAAAGAATCCGCATTGAAAGAACCCAACACGCTCGTTATGACCAGAACGGCTGCAGAAAATCATTTTGGTAGTGTCGATGTGGTAGGAAAGAGCCTTTTATTAAATAATGAAGACACATATATAGTAACTGGTGTAATGGAGGATCTTCCCAAAAACTCCTTCTTAAAGAATTACAGCATATTTATGGCAATGGCTGGAAATGTTGCCTCTCGAGAAGATATATGGGGTAACAACAACTACTACACGTTTGTCAAACTAGCACCAGAAACCCGTCTTGATAATTTTAAGTTACAATTAGAAGGCGTGGTTGAAAAATATGTACTGCCTTGGGCTAAAAAGACGTTCCCAGGTATGACCAAGGAATCTTTTGCAGCATCTGGAAATTATATAAGATACCACACTATTCCGTTGACCGATATTCATTTGTATTCTGAAAATCAAAATGAAATGGGCGAGAAAGGAACCATTCAAAACGTTTACATTCTATCATTCATAGGCTTCTTTCTCATTCTTCTAGCGTGCGTAAACTTTATGAATCTATCTACTGCGCATTCCCTAAAAAGAGCCAAGGAAGTAGGGATACGTAAGACACTGGGATCCAATAGATTTCAATTAATAGTGCAATTCCTAACAGAATCTGGATTTGTCGTCTTTGCTTCCATGATTCTAGCAATTATAATAGCTTTAATTGCATTGCCGTATTTCAATGATTTAGCTGGCAGGGATATTAGTATACCATTTACAGAGCCTTTGTTTTATGTTGCCATTTTACTCATCACTATATTGTTAGGACTCTTTTCTGGTAGTTATCCAGCCTTCGTTATATCCCGATTTATTCCAGTAGATACACTCAAGGGAAACGGAATGAAGAATAGTAGCAAGTGGAATATTAGAAGCATGCTCGTTGTATTTCAGTTTGGAGTCGCTGTTTTTTTAATTGTTGGAACCTTGGTGGTTTTTCAGCAATTGAAGTTTATACAAAACAAAGACCTGGGCTTTGACAAGGAGCAAGTTCTAGTAATAAATGACACGTATGCCGCTGGACAACATATTAATGCTTTTAAACAGGATGTTCTCAATTTGAGCGCCGTCAAAGACGCTACAGTGAGCAGCTTCATGCCTACTCCATCATCACGATCTAACAGTTCTTTTTTTAAGGAAGGTGCCATGGATCAGCAATATGCCATTCAAATGCAAACCTGGGAGGTGGATAACGATTATTTAAATACGTTAAATCTGGAATTGGTCGCCGGTCGCGATTTCAATAGTCAATCTGCCGCAGATTCTACTGCCGTTATTATTAATGAATCCACACTAGCAACGCTAGGTATAAGTTCAGAGGAAGCTCTTGGAATAAGAATTACCGAAGAAATTGGACTTGAAAATCCTGAATTTTATCATGTTATAGGTGTCATTAAAGATTTTCATTATGAATCCTTGCGAGAGAATATAGGTGCATTAGGGCTATTTATGAGCAGAACTACAGGGTCCATGGCCATCAAGTTGAAAACAGATGATTTTGCCAGTGTCATTGCAAACATTGAAAGTATTTGGATAAAAAGAGCCCCTGGCCAGCCTTTCAATTACCGCTTTATGGATGATGCATTTGAGGCTTCCTACAAAGAGGAGCGTCGTCTGGGCAGTATCTTTATTGTATTTACATGCTTATCAATTTTTATCGCCTGCTTAGGACTATTTGGTCTGGCAGCATTTAATGCCCAAAATAGAACAAAAGAAATAGGAGTCCGCAAGGTTTTGGGAGCTAGCGTGAGCCAGATTACTATTGGCTTGACGACGGACTTTCTAAAACTTGTAGGCATCTCTACTTTAATTGCGTTGCCGATTGGCTGGTATTGTATGAATATCTGGTTGGAGGATTTTTCATATCGCATACAGATAGGTTGGGGAATAATGGGGCTTTCAGCACTCTTAGTTACAACCATTGCTATAATTACAGTAAGCTACCAAAGTATTAAAGCCGCGATTGCCAACCCGGTAAAAAGTTTACGAACCGAATAAAAAAGTAGGCAGGAAAAAATTAAAGGTGGCAGAGTGATTCCGAAAACGAAGCATTTCGAAATTGTATTGAAGCCCATCAATCAAAAAACGAACAATCATGTTTAAAAATTATTTCAAAATAGCATTCAGAAACCTTTGGAAAAACAAAGGTTACAGCTTTCTTAACATCTTCGGTTTGGCCATTGGGATTACGTGTGCAAGTCTTATTCTTCTTTGGGTTGAGGATGAGGTGAATTTTGACCAATCTATTGCAGATAAAGAACTGGTCTATGCCGTACCGACCAATCAAAAGTACGAGGGAGAATGGAGAACGTTTTTTCAAGCTACGCCAGGACCTTTGGCCGAGGTTTTAAAAACAGAAATACCTGAAGTTACAAAGGCTGCGCGTAAGCGTGATAAAAGCTTTCTTCTCAGTGTTGGCGAGAAATCGATTAACAGCGAAGGAAGTTATGCAGATAAAGACATCTTTGCCATTTTCGGTCTTAAATTTATTTATGGAAACTCTAAAGATGCCTTTAAAAACAAAAAATCAATTGTTATAACACAAAAGACAGCTTCCATACTTTTTGGAAATAGCCAAGAAGCAATGGGAAAGAATATTCAATTTGATCAAAAAACAAATTATATTGTTACTGGAATTATAGAAAATTTCCCTAAGAATACTACCTATCCGTTTACATGGCTTATTCCATTCCAAAATTTTACCGATGGCAAAGAATGGACTAAAGGCTACGGTGCTAATTTTACGGACACTTTTGTAAAATTAGCACCAGGAGTCGCGGTTGAAAAAGTAAATAAAAAAGTAAAAGCAATACTTCCTGCCAAAACCGGTGATAAAGAAACGGAAGCAATCTTATTCTCGGCGAATGACTGGCATTTACGATCCAATTTTAAAAATGGTGAAATCAGTGGTGGCCGTATTGAATATGTACGTTTGTTCAGCTTTATCGCACTGATTATTTTAATCATCGCTTGCATTAACTTTATGAATCTTGCTACAGCCCGAAGTGAAAAACGCGCTAACGAAGTAGGAATGCGAAAAGCCTTAGGCTCAGGGAAAAAGCAGTTGATCTTTCAATTTATCACCGAGGCCGTTTTCACAGCTTTTCTTAGTGGTGTTGTAAGCATTTTTCTATTAATTATATTAATTCCACATTTTAATGAATTGATTGATAAAGATTTAAGCTTAGCACTTTCCAAACCTTCTCATTTTATCCCAATACTGCTTATAACTCTGGTCTGCGGATTTCTGTCCGGTTTGTATCCTGCGTTTTACCTTTCTTCATTTAAACCTATTGAAGTGCTCAAAGGGTCTATAAGACAAACAGGAGCTGCATCTATTACAAGGAAAAGTTTGGTGGTCATTCAATTTTCAGCTTCTATCATTTTTATCATAAGTACCATTATAGTGTATCAACAAGTGCAACACGTAAAAAATAGGGATTTAGGAATGACTAAAGAAAACCTTATTGAAGTACCTGCAGCAAATGGAAATATTATTGAAAATTTCAATTCTATTGAACAAGAGCTTAAATCTTCTGGACTGGTTGAAAGTGCTGGCCTAATGAATTCGCAAATTTTATCTGGAGGAAATAACACCTCAGGTGTACAATGGCAAGGCAAGCCTGATAATGAAGATGTCTTGATTTCTATTAGAACGGTAACCCACAATTTTTTCAAGACCACCGGAATGGAAATCAAAGAAGGAAAGGGTTTTGGCACTTCGCAAGCTGCAGATAGCAGTAATGTATTAATTTCTGAATCTTTTGCAAAACTATTAAATACGGATAATGTAGTGGGTAAAACGGTTAATTGGCAAGGACAGATGTTCACCATCAAGGGGATTGTCAAGGATTTTTTATACGGCGATATGTATGGAACGAGTGATCCTGTCATATTTTATAATCAAGCTGAAGGAGCAGATTACCTATATATAAAACCAACAACTGGAGCTAACATGAGTAATACACTCCAAGAAATAGAACAAGTACTAAAATCACAAAATCCAGGGTTTCCTTTTGAATACAGATTTGTAGATGAAGCTTTTAATGAACGTTTTAAAAGTGAACAATTGGTAGAAAACCTATCTCAAATTTTTGCACTTTTAGCCATAATCATTTCCTGCTTAGGCCTTTTCGGATTATCTGCATATACGGCAGAGCAAAGGAAAAAAGAAATAGGAGTCCGCAAAGTTTTAGGTTCTAGTGTTTCTGGAGTTGTAAAACTCTTGTCCAAAGACTTTTTAAAGTTGGTGCTTCTTGCCATTTTGGTCTCCGTTCCTATCGCTTGGTACGGCATGCACAAGTGGTTACAGGATTTTGCATATCGCATCGATATAGAGTGGTGGATATTTGCGATAGCAGGAATTATAGCAATGGGGATTGCATTGCTAACGGTAAGCTTTCAAGCGATTAAAGCCGCGATAGCAAATCCAGTGAAAAGCCTACGAACAGAGTAAAGAAAGTAGGCAGTTCGCAGTAAATAGTAAAAAACGTGTGGCTGATCATTGGTCACTGATCGAAGTCGAAGTGTATCGAAGTCAATCAAAAAACAAAGAATTATGTTTAAGAATTATTTTAAAATCGCGTGGCGGAATCTCCAAAAGAACAAACTACAGTCTAGTATTAACCTGTTGGGTTTAACCGTTGGAACGGTCTGCTGTTTGAGTATTCTTACCTATGTAATCGCACAATTTGGATATGACAAGCAGTTTGAGGATGCATCGTCGATTTATAGATTGAAAACCGTCATTGATGAAAATGACAATGGAAACCCTTCGGCCGGCACTTCCCCACCCATTGCTTTTGCAATGAAAGAAGACTTTCCTGAAGTGGCTGAAGTATGTCGATTGGTTTATTTTGGCGAAGGAAATGAAGGCCTTTTAAGAGTTACAAATAGCGACGAAGCATATTATGAACCTCGGGGTTATTTAGCAGATTCCACATTCTTTAAATTATTTGACTACCCTTTTATTGAAGGGAAAGCTGAAGGAGCTTTAAACAGACCAAACTCCATTGTTCTGTCAGAAACATTGTCAAAAAAACTATTCGGCAATAAAAAAGCACTAAACAAAACATTAACCCTTGGGAGCGGTGAAGAACAACAAACACTCACTATAAAAGGAGTATTTAAAGATGATTTTGGCAAAACACATTTAAACCCCAATTATATTTTGACCATGAACTCTGGCGGAACCGGAGAACGTGTGATGGAAATCGAAAACTTTGCCACACAAAATTTCGTATTAAGTTACATAAAATTGAAATCAGGCGCTAACCCAAGACACTTGGAGTCTAAACTTTCCGGGTTTTTACAGAAGCATGGCGCAAAGGATTTGGCCGCAGTAGGCTTCAGTAAATCGTTATATCTACAAAAGATTTCGGACATTCATTTATATTCAAAAGGAATTCGAAACCAAATCGGTACCATTTCAGATATCAACTACATCTATACGCTCCTTATTTTGGCATTGTTCATTCAACTGGTGGCGTGCATTAATTTCATAAACCTTAGTACGGCAAGGGCCAACAAACGGGCCAAGGAAATTGGGGTGCGAAAAGCAATTGGTGCCGATAAAGGAACTCTCGTCCGTCAATTTTTGGGAGAATCTGTACTGCTTTCCCTTTTTTCTTCGGTAATAAGCTTGCCTTTGACAGCGTTGGCATTACCGTTTGTAAATACATTAACCGAAGGCGGTATCAGTTATTCGGCTTTATTTGATTGGAAAATTTTAGCTGCACTTTTAACATTGGGAACCCTTACAGGAATTATTGCAGGTCTGTATCCGGCAATTATTCTTTCAGGGATTAAACCAGTTAAGGTTTTAAAAGGATCGATAAACTTGAATTTGGGTAGTGGAAATTTACGTAAAACATTGGTCGTATTTCAATTTGTGGTTTCCATTGGGTTGATTTCTTCCGTTATCATCATTACCCAACAGGTAAAGCATTCCCAAAAAATGGATATGGGGTATAATCAAGACAACCTCATTGCTGTACGATTAGGGACGCAACAAGCCTCAGAAAGTTTCCAAGCTATTCAATCAAAGTTCAAAACAGTTAATGGCGTGTCTGAAGTGTCAGGAAGCAATCACTATCCTTCAGAGTTTATTTTAGGCGACTTAGGGTTAACACTTCCAGGTGGAAATCCGGCCGATCAAACTTTAGTGCATTACGATGGGGTTAGCCCCAACTACCTTAAAACCGTTGGGACTTCTTTACTTACAGGACGTACGCTCCGTACTAATGATAGCATTCAGGTTCTGGTAAATAAAGCCACTATTGATGCCTTTAATATTCCGCTGGATAAAGCGGTTGGATCCAAACTGATACAAACCTACGAAGGGGAGGTTGATGAGTTTGAAATTGTAGGGGTTACCGATAATTATCATTTTGCTTCCCTAAAGGAAGAAGTAGCTCCCATGTTACTTTTTAATGAAATATGGCCAGGCTGGATTATTTTAAAAGCTGAAACACAAGAATACGAAGCTCTTTTAAGTAATCTTGAAGGGTCTTGGAAAACCATGAACCCTAATACCCCATTTGTTTACACATTCGTAGACAAGGAAGTCGAAAAATTATATGCTGAAGAAAAGCGTCTAGGTAAAATTTCGGTTGTCTTTACATCTTTGGCAATCTTGATAAGTTGTTTGGGGTTATTTGGCCTTATCTCGTTTGTAGCTGAACAAAAGAAAAAAGAAATAGGCATACGAAAAGTGCTTGGAGCTAGCGTACAAAATGTTGTCCGTCTGTTGACCAAAGATTTTTTAAAACTGGTAGGTATCGCTTTTGTAATAGCATCGCCCCTTGCTTATTACGTTATGCAAAAATGGTTGCAAGATTTCCCATACCGAATAACAATTGAATGGTGGGTTTTTATAATCGCAGGTGGTTTTGCAGTAACGCTAACACTTTTAACAGTAGGCTTCCAAGCTATTAAAGCAGCAATAGCGAACCCAGTAAAAAGTTTGAGAACAGAATGAAAAAAAGTATGCAGTGGGCAGTATTCAGTAAAAAAATAAGGTGACTGAGTGATTTCGAAAGAGAAGCATTTGGAAATTGTATCGAAGCCCCCGATTTAAAAACATAAAACAATGATCAGGAATTATTTTAAAATAGCGTGGAGAAGTTTACTAAGAAACAAACTTACAACCGGCCTCAGCCTATTTGGGCTCGTTTTAGGCGTGGCTTGCTTTCTTCTATTGGCCACCTACATTTTGAATGAACTACGCTACGACCATTTCCACGAAAAAGCAGACCGTATAGTTTTTGCAAACTTCAACTACCAATCCCCGTCTGACGTTACTGCGGAACACACTCAATTAACCCCTACCGCTTTGGTGCCTGTTGCCCAACGTGAATTTTCTGAGGTGGAAGAGGCCGTCAGGGTTTATAAATACAATAACCGAAAAGTAGTTGTTGAAAATCAAAAATTCGATGAGAAAAAGATGGCCATCGCAGATGCATCCCTCTTTAATATTTTCAGTTTTACATTTATCGAAGGTAATCCCGCGAATGCTTTAGAAGAGCCTGATAATTTGGTTCTTACAAGATCTACGGCAAAAAAATACTTTGGTGATGAAAAAGCGTTGGGACGGATTGTAACCATTAATGATAAAAGCAAGAAGGTAAGCGGTGTTATTGAGGATATTCCTTCTTACTCTACCCTTAAATTTGATTTAGTAGGATCTTACAATTCCAGTGAAAAGTCTAAAACCGAATCTTGGAGCTCTGCCAATGATTGGTCTTTTTTATTGCTCAAAGATGCTGAACAAACTGCTGGCGTACAGAAAAAACTGAACCAATATATAGAAACCCTTTTTCATGATGATTTTCCATCCGGTTACAAAATCTGGGTGGGGCTTGACCCGCTTAAACGTGTTCACTTACATTCGCAGGTTAGTTCAGGCAACGCTTTGACCTATCTCTATATCTTTAGCGGAATAGCAATATTGTTGCTACTTATTGCGTGTATTAATTTTGCTAACCTCATGACTGCCAGATCTTCGGAACGTATGAAGGAAATTGGCATACGCAAAACACTTGGTGCCGGTCGTTCTAACCTAATGGTTCAATTTTTAGCAGAGTCTGCAATTGTAACAGGTATTTCGCTTTCAATAGGTATTGTGTTTGCCTACTTGCTTTTACCAGCATTTAGCCAGTTTGTTGCGGCCGAGATTGATATCAACACTTGGAATTTAACTTATTTTATCAGTGCAATAAGCCTACTCTTTTTTGTTATTACAGTTATCGCCGGTGCTTGGCCTGCATTTGTCCTCTCTAAGTTCAGGCCCGTATCTGCACTTAAAGGCAACAAAATGCCTCTGGGAAGCACTAAGACAATGCGGAAGTCTCTGGTCGTGTTTCAATTTGCCGTATCTATTGCTTTTATTATGACAACTTTAGTAGCCAAAAAACAACTTTATTTTATTCAGCATACAGATACTGGTTTAGACCGATCTAGCATTGTAATGCTCGATGCCTCAACCATAAAACCAGATCAACTGGCTTCCTTTAAAACAGAGTTGCTACAAAATAGTGCAATAAGTGCAGTGACCGCTTCTTACGGTTCCCCCGTAGATATAAGGGGTGGATATTCTATAAACGTGGCAGGAGAAACGAGCGTACAAGATATGTCTATCACCGCCATTCCTGTTGAAAAGGACTTTATATCCGCCTTGGGAATCAAAATTTTAAGTGGCACCGATTTTACGGCTGCAGATGAGAAACAGGTTAAATTAGAGCCAGAAGAAGAGCGTCAGTATGCTTTTATGCTGAATGAAAAAGCAATAAAAAATATAGGACTTACAAATGAAACAGCCATAGGTAAAGCTGCAAATATCAATGGAAGACAAGGGGTGATAAAAGCGGTATTGGAGGATTTTAATTTCACCTCTCTGCACAAAGACATTGGTCCTGTAGCTGTTTTTACAGAATACGATTGGTTTGGGAATATCCTGATTAAAACTTCAGGTAAAAACACGGCTGTAGCCATCTCGCAGATTGAAAATACTTGGAAATCTATGTTTCCAGATAAAACCGTTGAACCTGAGTTTTTAGACGATGCCTATGCTGCTCTGTACAAATCTGAACAACGTACGACCACAATTTTGAATATTTTTTCGGCTATTACAATACTTGTATCGTGTTTAGGCCTTTTTGGGCTTGCGCTTTTTACCGCGACACAACGAAAAAAGGAAATCGGCATTCGTAAAGTTCTTGGTGCTTCAGTGATGCAGGTAATCACAATACTTTCACTCGATTTTTTAAAACTGGTGATAATAGCGGTATTCATTGCAGCTCCAGTTGCCTGGTATGCTATGAACATTTGGTTACAGGACTTTGCTTTTAAAATTAATATGCCCTACGGCTTATTCTTGCTTGCTGGAACAATAGGATTATTTATTGCTTTGATTACAGTCAGTTTCCAAGCCATTAAAGCCGCAATCGCAAACCCAGTAAAAAGTTTACACACGGAATGATTCAGTATGCAGTGGACAGTTTTCAGTACGCAGTAAAAAAAAATTAGTGGCTGAATGATTCTGAAAAGCGAAGCATTTCAGAATTGTATCGAAGCATAATAAAAATATAAAAAATGATTAGAAACTATTTTAAAATAGCATGGCGCAACATACGCGCCAATAAACTTTTCACAGCGCTTAACATAGCCGGCTTAGCTATTGGTTTATGTGTTTGTATTCTCCTATTCGCCTTTGTGAATACAGAACTTAATTTTGATAGGATGTATTCAAATTCAGAAGATATTTATAGAGTGAATATGGAAACCTCTGAAGAATACGATTTTGAAACTTGGGCTACTATGCCCAATGCAGTAGGGCCAGCTATTGCACAAGATATTCCACAAGTAAATAAAATGACGCGGCTTATTAAAGATGATTTTGGCGCAACCGCTTCTTTAAAAATAGACGAAAAGAATTTTAATGAGAATGGTTTATATTTAGCAGATTCTACGCTTTTTAAAATGTTTGATTTCCATTTTATTAAAGGTAATAGGCAACAGGCTTTTTCACAACCAAAATCTATCGTGCTTTCACAATCCACAAAAGAACGTTTGTTTGGTAACAAGGACGCTATGGGTAAAATTATTTCAGTAAATAACAGGGACAGCCTTCAGGTTTCAGGTATTTATAAGGATCTACCCAAAAACAGTGTGATAGACTGTAATTTAGTCTATAATATTATGGATTCGTGGATGGGCACTAATGTGTATTGGAGCAATGCCAGTTATGAAACCTACGTTCAGCTTAGACCAAATGCAGATGTTGCCGAAGTTCAAAACCAAGCCAGCAAATTAATCGATAAATATGTTGATAAAGAAGGGCAGTATTTTACCAAATTTCTTTTTCAGCCCTTAACAAAAATACACCTGTATTCTTCAGATATAAGAGAAGGATATTCGTCTCGCCTGGGAAGTATCAGCACTATAAAAAGCTTGTTGTTCCTTTCGATTTTGGTGTTATTGATTGCCTGTATCAACTACATGAACCTTTCGACTGCCAATTCTCAAAAACGATCCAAAGGAATTGAAATGAATAAAATCCTGGGGGCAAACCGAAGGCAAATGTTTTCCCTTTTTTATATGGAAACTGGTATTCTGGTTTTCATTTCCATACTTGTTGGGTACGGAATTTCTTTTTCGGCGCTTCCCTTATTTCGAAATATCACTGGAAATGAACTCACTTATACCGAATTACTATCTCCTGAAATCCTACTGAGTCTTCTTGTAATTTGGTCTTTAGTCACACTAATAGCAGGAAGCTATCCGGCGCTTTCCATGTCAAGTATTTCTCCTTTGTC